>NZ_CP085174.1 GCF_020616555.1 Streptomyces longhuiensis
TGGACCAGAGCCGTGACTTCACGTACAAGGCCACGCCCAGGCTGTGCCGGTTCGGTAGCGTGATCATGGTGCCGGTCGTGCTCGTCCATGTCTCCATCGTCCCGCCCAGCTGCAGGGCCGGGCCAGGGGGTACAGAAGCACCGCCCGGCCCGCGGGCTCGGCTTACGTCAGCTAGCCCTGTGCCCGCCAGTGCTCCAGCTCCTCACGGGTGCGGCCGACGTCTTCGTGATTCCTGCCGAGCAGGCGTAGCCGATCGGCCAGTAGTTGCTCGAACGCCGCGACGGCTTCAGGGATTTCACCTGCCAGCGCCTGCCAGTGGGCCAGTTGGTGGCGGGTGCGCAAGGTGACGGGGTGATCGGCGCCCAGAACACGTACCCGATCGGGAAGCAGTTGGGCGAAGGCGGTTGCCGCGCCGGCAGGATCACCGGCCACACCCATCCAATGGGCGAGCTCGTCACGGATGGGCAGTACCGCCCGGTGATCGGCCCCGAAGGACGGCAGCAGCTCGTCGAGGAGATGCCTGAGGCTGGTCTCAGCTTGTGCGGCCTGACCTGACCGCCCCAGCATGACAGCCATTTCCCGGCGCGTCGTCAAAGTGTCATGGTGGCCGTCCCAGAGCTCGTGCCACTGCTGCTGGAGTACCTCGAGGAGTTCCTGGGCGATCTCGCCGCACCTCTCCGGCTCGCTGATCCGCCCCTCGGCACATAGCAGTTGGCAGCGGGTTCGCAGCGTGTCGCGATGGCGGGCGCCGTGCAGGCGTTCCAGGTCGGGCAGCAGGTCCCGGAACGTGTCGATGGCCGCCAGTTTGTATCCTGCTGCCACCTGCCAGACTCCGAGGTCGTACCGGGTGCTCAGGGCCTCGGGATCGTCCTCGCCCAGCACCCGTTCCCGGTCCTCCACCAGGTCGCCCAACGCGTTCACCGCGCCCGCGGCATCGCCCACGACGCCGCGCCAGTGAGCCAGCTGATGAGCTGTGGCGAACGTGTCGCGACAGTCCGGGCCGAGCACGCGCAACCGGTCGGCAAGCAGGTCCTGCAGGTTGGCCACCGCCGTCTTGGGATCTCCGGTGCTGCGCCGGGCGCTCATCGTGTGCGCCCGGACCCTCGTGCCGTCCGCTCGAACGTACGACGCTCCTGACCGAGCACGGTGGTCGGGCCCCGGAGGCGGCTGCCGGATGTACCACACAGGCCGGGAAGCCGGCACGCCTGTCGTGGGTCATGTCGGGGGGGTTCAGGCTCAAGTGCGACCTCCGTTCCTTGCGCTACAGAAGCCGAAGGACGCAGGGTGTAACGCTCGTGGGTCGGCTGGACACATCTGTGGTGGAGGGTGCATGGAAACAGTGAGCGATGACCAGCGGTTCACCGAGATATACAGGGAGCACTTTGGTGCGATTGAGGCATACGTCGCGAAGCGTAGCGATCCGACCAGGACAGCGGACGTGGTAGCTGACGTCTTCTTGACCGCGTGGCGTAGGTTTCCGGACCTTCCGCGTACCGCACCTTTGCCGTGGCTCTACGGCGTTGCTCGACGCACCCTTGCCAACGATCGGCGCTCTCAGCAACGCCAGCTGAAGCTCGCGGAGCTCCTCGTAGATCAGCGGCCGGCCGCTGATTATGGCCCTCACCCAGACGATGTGATCGCAGAGCTTGACCTAGTCAAGGCTTTTGACCTGCTGAGCGCCAATGACCAAGAGGTCCTACGGCTTGCACTCTGGGAAGAACTGTCAATTTCCGAGAGTGGCAAGGCGCTGGGTTGTTCAGCAGCAAGCGCCAGAGTGCGCCTCTTCCGGGCCCGCAAAAGACTAAGGACTCTACTCGCGAAAATTTCGTCCAGCCAAACCATCAGCGGCGGGGATCGCGCGCGGAAGGAAGCTCATGCGTGATGTTGAGGAAACTTTGGCAGCGGCCGGTTCGCGAATCCAGGTGGCCCACGCCTTGCCAGAGGAGAGAGAAGCTCTCCTTGAGCGGATCCTGTCTGAACCCCAGTCCCGAACTCGTGGAAAAGTACGGCGCCGCAAAGCTTCAAGGAGGAGGGTGGGACTGACGGTTGCGCTGGCGGTGACGGGTGCGCTCGCGGCCACAGCAGTAGTTGTCAGTGACTTGCTTCCAGGGTCTTACCCGGAGCCGGCGTACGGCGCCACGCCGCCGATGCTCAAGATCAGTTCGGCACGTGACCTGTCTGCACGCGCGGAACTGGAGGCAGTTGCCCGCCGAACTGAGAGGCTGAAGGAACCTACGTCATCGAGCGATCACTTCGTGCAGGAGACCTGGTCCCTTAGCACCAGGATCGGGGGACGGCAGATCACCTCTGCCGTCGTTCCCGAACGCCGGGATTCCTGGAAAAGCGCTGACGGAACCATCAAATGGTCGGTGCGGGCAGAAGATCCTCAGTTCCAGAATGCCAAGCAGAAGGAAATGTGGCAGGAGCAGTGGGACTCGATAGACGAACCCACGACACGCACTGGTAACGGTGGCTCTTCCTACGGCAACCCGCCGGGGCCTGATGGGATGCGTAAGTGGCTCGCAAAGGGTTCGCCCGGGGACACTGCTGGATTTATCTCTGAATCTCTGGTTCAGAAAATGATGACCAATCATCTCTCGCCGCGGCAGCGAGCGGCAGTGCTCCGCGCGCTGGCAGCGAAGAAAGGTCTGCGCTTTTCTGGGTCCACGACTGACCGAGCGGGTCGAGAGGGTGTGGCATTTACCGTAGAGTCAACTAATTCTGTGGTGCCTTCTAAGCATATATTGATCATCGACCCCCGCCTCGGTCGCGTGCTGGCTTACGAGGAGGTACTGACCGGTGACCCTGGAATGCTGAAAGTGAAGACGCCGGCGGTCGTCAACTATGTGACGTTCCTGAAAGGCTAGCGACCTGGCGGCACTGGGCGGTACACATAAGAGGTCGATCCAAAAAAGACGGGGGTGGCGCGAGCACCACGTCACCCCCGCAACAGACCTACGAGTCAGACGTCCAGAAGCAGTCGGCCCTGTTGTCCAGGCTGGTTCCTACGAAGGAGTCGCTCGTGTGGGGCTGCTCACCCCACAAGAAGATCGCCCTGCTGTCGTAGCAAGACTTATCGAGACCGGTCTCGCCGCGCCCCTCAACGTAGATGACGAGGCCCCCCTTGTTTGACCAGGACGAGGTCTTGTTCTCGAACCCCCACTCGGAGAAGAACTTGATGTCGTTGTGGTTGTGCGGCGCGTTCCACTGGAGGCGCTGCCCGCCGAAGTTCTCGTACTGGTAGAAGCAGTACCAGTCGTTGCCGAAAACTTCCGTGGGGCAGTCGTCGCTGGCCGCCAGTTCGGCCCCTGCTTCCCTGGATGCCTGGACCGACTTGGTCGAGACTCCAGCGCGCTTGGCCTGCAGCTTGACCGCGGCGGGGCTGCTAGGCGGCGCATCGCGGTGACCCGGAAGCGGGAAGGCCAAGATGGCCTCGCCACCATCAAATGCGATCTCGTTGCGACTGATCTGGGTACCACCTTCTGTGGTTGCCAAGACCTTGTCGATCTTCTTCTGGAGGCTGTCTTCTCCAGACGCGGCGTTCGCCTGGGTGAGTGTGACCATGCTCAACAGGGCAGCGCTGAGCAGCGTAACTGTCTTCCGGAATCTAATGAGATCCCCCCCAAATATTCGGACACTTGTGCGTCCGGCGACAGTATGTGATCAAGGGATAGCCCTGCGCAAGCCGCTTGCTTGAACAGATCCCCCTCTGTCTATTTGGTTATAAAACGTCCTCAATCATTCAATTATGTTGGGGATCGTGCGGGTCCAAGTCGGAGGCCGGCCATCTGCCGGTGTCTGTGCTCGGAACTACCGGGACTACAGCCGTCGGGTCGATGTCCGACTTGCCCGTACCGCCTGCGGGCCCGCTCTGCTTGAGCCGGCAGCCCTGTCCTTCAGACGCTGACGCGCCCGCGGTCGGTGGCGCGTTCCGCTTCAGGGGGATTCGTGCGTGTACAGCCACACCTCATGCGCCGCGCTACTGCCCCGCCGGGCCTCGCCCTCGATCCGATTCAAAATCGTCTGCACCTGCTCCGAGTTCACAGCGCACTGCGCCAGCTCGACGTATGCGTGAATCGCGTCAAGAGACACGCGAAGCTCACGGATGGCATCCCCCAGGGCCTTCGGGCTCATGCCCACATCATCTGTGCCACACCTGTGAAACGCCTTGGCGCCGTCCAGGCGCTCCAAAGCGCCCTCTCAGGCTGAGTGGATCTCTTTGATCCTCGAGCTGAGGAGCGGGCGGCTCAGTCCTGGCGCTTCTTGCGGCGTCTGAGCCAACCGGCCAGTCCCGCCCGCCAACGGCGCCGCGGTGGCAGCGGAGTTGAGGCCGGCCGCGGCGGACGGGAAGGCTTGGGCGGGGCCGGCGGCACGGCAGGCGTGATGGGCTCCTGGTCGGCGGACGGCGCGGCAGGAACGGGAGGCGGAGTCCGAGGCTGGCCCGCAGGCGGGCTCTGCGGAGCTGCGGGGGCCGGGGGTTGTGGCTGCTGCTGCGTGGAGTCGGGCTCCGCGACTGCCAGTGGCGTGGGCAGGGTGGGCGGCGCGGTCCGGGGGATCGCAGGGTGCGGTGTCGTCGTGTGGCGTGTGGGAACGTCGCGGCGTCGACCGGAGCGAGCAACGGCCTTGGTGGGGCGGCGTGCTCGTGTGGAGGGCGTGCGGGCGGGCCGTTCGGTGGCGCGTTGGTGCGGGGTCAGGGCGGGCGGGCTGGTCGGCTGGGTTGCGGTGCCGGTGTTCTCGTCGCTGTGCCAGTAGGCGATCTGCCAGGCCTCGTCGGCGAACATCACCAGCTGAGGTACGCGGCCGCGGTTGAAGATTTTCCATTTGCCCACGGCCAGGACGTGTGTGCTGGCGGTGAGCGGTTTGATCAGGGTGGGGTGCATGGAGCGCAGTACGACTTCGAACTTTGTGCCGTCGAGGTCGCTGTGGTCGGCGAGGGAGACGAAGGGCCGGCCGCTGTCGTCCGGGCGGGCTCGTTGGACCGTGCCGTAGACGGCGATCGGGTGCGAGGGTGCTGCCTTTTCGGGGCGCTGCGGGTCCAGGCGCGCGGCCAGGTCTGCGTAGGCGTCGGTGGTGGGCCCGTAGCAGAAGCGTCCCCACGGGATGGTGGTCTTGCGGCCGTAGGGCTGCACCTTGAACTTCGCGACGACCTTGTCGTCGAAGGCGTTCAGTTGCAGGAACCGGGCGATCTTCGCGGCGCAGTTCAGCAACGGCGGCAGGGGCGGCGGCACGGTATCGATCTGCTGGGCCCTCACGTCCTGCGGCGGCAGCTCCGGCTTCGTCTCGTCCGGAACCGGCGCCACGTCGGCGAGGTCGCCCGGGAGGGTCAGCTTCAGCACGCCGTCGTCCACGTGCGCCAGGCCCTGGGCGCCCTGCGCGATCGAGGTGATCACTTCGACGGGGTTGAACGGGCAGGTCGCCGTGTGGCGGGTGTTCGGGTTGAGGGCGAAGTGCGCGCGGTAGCTGGCTCCGTTGCGCTTCACGTAGGTGCCTTTGGCGTTCACCCCGGCGTCGCATGTCCAGCAGATCAGCTTGTGCTTGTCCGTGTACCAGGCGGGCTCGTTGTCGATCTGCACGGCGAAGACGTGCAACCCGTTGTCCTTGATCCTCGCTCGGTACACGGCTCCCCCTACGCCTGATCCTGTGGTCCAGGTGATCACACTTGGTGTCGGCGCGGGGCAGTCTCCGCGCACATGGCAGCCGTTGTGGCCGGATCCGTAAGCGTGACGTAGAGCCGTCATACGCGTCAGTAGAGGCCGATTCTGTGACGGCTGTATGTCACGCTGCCCGCGCTCTGCGCGCCGCCCGGAGGCGCCAGGCTCTTGATCGACACCGCCCGGAGCAATACAGCGCGTCTCGGCGGCGGTGCCCGCCGGCGAATGTGATGTGGCCGCAGACCGGGCAGGTCAGCAGCCGGATCATGCCGGTGTCACGGTTCCATTCCGCCTCACCGAGCATCAATCCGAGGCCCCAGTCCCGGTCGGTGATCTTCCGGTCCCGGTACGCGTGAGCCCGACAGACGTCGTCGCAGTACCTTCGGCGGGTCGACGCATCCTTGGGAAGTCGTGCCCCGCAGGAGTCACAGAAGCGGAGACGGGCCATGCCTCCAGGGTCGTTCGCCGCAGTGCCCAACGCACCTAGCCAGCGCTGTCGGAACTCGTGGACAGAGCCATCGGATACGAGACGATCGGCGTCGGCCGCGGCCTGTCCCAGTCCCGGAACTTCACCGGATACACGGCCGTCGACCGGGGCCGGGGCACCTTCTTTCCGGAGCCCTCTGCGCTGCCGTTCCCTGTGGTGCTGGCGAAGTCGACGACCACCAGGGCGATCCCGCGGCCTGAACCTCCGCACTGGCGTGCTGGCCGAGGTGCATCCGGAGCGGTGGCGATGGAGGCTTAAGGCATGAGGGCCCTGTGGTCCGGCGTGATCCAGTTCGGGCTGGTCGTGCTGCCCGTGAAGCTGTTCTCGGCGACCGAAGAGCACACAGTCCGGCTTCGGGAGATCCATGCCGCGGACAGCGGCAGGGTGCAGCATCGGCGGTTCTGTGAGGCCGAGGACCGTGAAATCGGGTACGAGGAGGTCGGGCGCGGCTGGGAGCTGCCGGATGGGCAGCTGGTGCCGCTCACGGATGAAGACCTGGCGCGTCTGCCGCTGGCGACTCGGCACGTCGTGGAGGTGCTCGGCTTCGTGCCGTGGGAGGACATCGACCCGATCTCGTTCAGCAGGCCGTACTACGTCGGGCCCGGCGGCCCGTCCGCGGACCGGGCGTACGCGCTGCTCGTCGAGGCGCTCGCCCGCACCGGGCAGGCCGGCGTGTGCAAGGTCGCCGTCCGCTCGAGGGAACGGATCGCACTGCTGCGCCCCCGCCACGGCATCCTGATCCTCCACACGCTGCTCTGGCGGAACGAACTGCGCGACCCCGGCAACCTCGCCCCGTCCGCACCGGTCACCGACCGGGAGCTGGAACTCGCCGAGGCACTGATCCGCGAACTCCCAGGCGTCGAGGTCGACCAGCTGCGGGACGAGTACCGTCACGCGCTCGAGGAGCTGGTCGAGGCGAAGGCGTCCGGCGGCCAGCTCGCCGCGCCGCCCCAGCCCGCGCCGGCGATCGACCTGATGACCGCGCTTCAGGAGTCGGTGCGCGCCGCACGCGCCCACCAGGCAGGCTGAGTGACGGCAGGACGGCTCGGCGGTACTGCCAGGGGTGCGGTGATCCTTTGCCGGTGTGGTTGGCGGCAGAGGCGTTGTTCGTGGGTGGAGAGAAGCAGGTACCGGCCGGGGGCCTCTCTCGTGCCAGACAGTCACGGAGGCCGGCCACCGGCCGGTGTCTTTGTTCGGACCTGCCGGGACTACATCGGGTCGATGTCCGGCTTGCCCGTACCGCCTGCCTGCTCGCTCTGCTCCTTGAGCTGGCGGGCCTTGTCCTTCAGACGCTGACGCTCCTGCGGGTCAGTGGCACGTTCCGCGGCCTGTTCCAGGTCCGCGGCCCGGGCACGCATCTGCTTCTGCTGGGCACGACCGGACTCGCCTGCAGCGCTCATGATCACTCCTAGGATGGGAAGAGCGGGCCACCTCAGCGAAACAGGCCTCGTCACCCCCTGCATCTCGATCAATCACCCACTGCTATCTACGCAGTTGAGAAAGCCCTCCCGGGACGATTCCCGTGCGCTCACGGTGTGGGGCGCTTTCGCGCAGTGCCTGTTTGCGATGTCGAGGTTGGAGAGGGGCCTGGTCTGAGGGGGCGAGGCGGGTGGAGAGTAAGGGCATTTGCGGGCGTGGCCTGGCTGCAGTCCGTGATGAACTTCGGAGGAGGACGGACCTTGTGATCTGCCCCAAGTGCAAGCGTCTTATGAAGGTAAGGACGGATGGCTCCCGGGTCTGCTTCAGGTGCGGCATCGTCCGGCAACCTGAGGATGAGTGCCAGCCGGTCCCGGAACCTGACCTGCCGGGAGGCGCCGGGAGTGGCCGCGTAGTCGACCGCGCGTACTGCTCGCCCCAGAGGTAAAATAGGGGCGTAGCGGGAGACGCGTTAAGTGCTCTGATCAGGAAAGTTCCCATGGGCGGCCCCATGGAGATGCCCCCTCTCCGGAGGGGGTTTTCCCATGTCTGGGACCACTCGGAGGGGGCTTCAGGGCGTACAGGACGGGACGGCTGCCGGTCACAGGTGCGTACTGCGGCGGCCCGGTCAGGGAAGCAGCTGGTTCGGCACGGGCCCGTTCGCACCGGATCGGGCGCGTGCCGGCTCCCAGGTGCGTCGTCAGGTGGTTGGGGGCACGGCGCGGGTCAGGGGTTGGAGGTCGCCGTAGAGGGCGGCGTGCAGGGCGGCGGCCAGTTCGCGGGCCCGTACCTCGCCGTCCACGTCGTGCAGGTCGAAGGTGACGGGGCCGGCGGAGGAGTCGGGACGGATCTCCCCGGAGCGGATGAGGCGGATGACGGCCTCGCGCACCGCGTTGTACACCGTGCTGTCGATGGTGTGCTGCGGGGCGGTGAGCGCGTCGGCCTTCACCGTCCACGGCGGCTTGGGCCCGCCCTGTTGCTCGACCGCGATGAACACGACGCGCTGATCCTTGGCAGCCTTGCAGGCGGCCTCGAACGCTTCCAGACCGGTCGCGTCCGGGATCCGGTCCGCGGGGCATGGCGTCGGCAACGGCTCCATATGACAAGCATCCTCCCAGGAGACAGGTCAAGGCGCCGTGCGGTGACGCGGAGGTGTCCACGCGGGCAAAGCAATCGTTGTGATGGTGCGCGACAAACGGCTTCCGGCTCCGCCTCCCCCGGACCGTGCGAACCAGGGCCCTGGCCTGCCCCGTTTCGGGGCGTGGCCAGGGCTTTGCGCTGGGGGGCGGTGTTCCGGCCAACCTGCCGATCTGGTGGACTGGTGGGGCTGCTGCCGTGCCGGGGCCCCCCGGGGGGGGCCCCGGCACGGCAGCCCTGGAGCCGCGGTGCCGGCGTGTGCCTTGCGGCTCCTCGGGGGAGCGGTGGGGGGGGGGGGGGGGCCCCGCCCGCACCGCGCGGACGACGCCTTGCCGCAACCACGAGCCGAACGGCCACCCTCGGCGTCCGGATCACCGGCCCCGGCATGGCCCACGAGCGCGACGCGACCCGCCGAGAGCCTCCGTGAGCTGCGACAACGCCGCCCAACTGTCACCCTGGAGCCGGACAGCCCCGCGCCAGCCCGCCGGGACCACGTACGGCCGAAAGACACGGCAAGCGGAGGCCATCATGCCGATCAGTCACAGCGTCGACGGCGACACCCTGCGCGTGACCCTGCACCACAGCCTCGACGTCCACGCTCGGGCCGCGGCCGCCGCAGCGATCGAAGCCCTCGTCCACACCCACAGCCCCCGCCACGTCACCGTCCAGGTCCCCGCCGGAGAACCCACTCCCGCAACGCTCAGCGTCATCGTCCGCGCCCACCGCATGTGCAAGAACCTCGACATCCCCCTCAGCCTGACCGGAGCCACCAACGCCACCCAACGCCTGTTCACCACGAACACCGCCTAGGGCCTTGGGCGGGGCTGCCCGAGGGGAGGGGCCCAACCCTGACCGGCCGGTCCAGCAGCCTCGAAACCGGGCAGGTCGGCGAGGCTGCCGGCCGGTACAGCGGGTGCGGGACCCGGGGGGATGGAGCTCACCGCACCACGCTGGTCTATCGGGTGGGCCACGGGCACCTGTCTGCCAGTCTGTCCCATTCCCGGTCCATCTGCCCGGGCACGACACGTCCCTCCGCCTTCCAGCGGGTGGCCAGCTGCGTGAAGATCGGCTCACCAGACGCTGGAGGAATCGTTTCGTCGCCGGTGACCGGGGCTGGCTGCTGGGTTTTCGTGGTCACGTGGTTCTAACGCGCGAATCCGGCTGCGGTCACCCGTCGGATGCCGCGTGTCGCTCAGTGGCTCCGGTCCCACGGGATCGGGTACGAAACGGTCGGCTTCGGCCGGGCCCGCGGCCTGTCCCAGTCGGGAAACTTCACCGGGTAGACGGCCGTCGACCGGGGCCTGGGCTTCGGCTTTCCCGAGCCTTCCGCGCTGCCGCTCCCCGAGGTGCCGGCAAAGCCGACGACCACCAGGGCGATGGTGGCCAGGACACTCATCTCCCGCCGTGCGCCGGGCGCCCAGCGCGAGTGCTCCCTCACCCTCGTGCCGTCCGCACGGACGTACTCCCTCACGCGCACCACGTGGCTACTCCCCCGTCCAGACCAGTCCCGTGCGCCCCTGCGCACACGGGACCCACCAGCAAAGCAGCCACCACCGACAACACACCAGGAATGGCGGGCAGTTGTGGTTCCCAGGGAGCAGATCCGGTCACGGTCTGAGCCCGCGCGCCCGCCGCGCCTGACCGGCCGGGAGCCGCCGGGAACGGCCCCGTAGCCAACGCGGGTCCTGCTCGCCCCAGAGGTAACCTTAGGAGGGAAGCGGTACCCGCGTAATCTGCTCTGACCAGGGAAAACCCCTATGGACGGTCATGGGAATGCCCCCTCTGCGGAGGGGGCATTCCCATGTCTGGCTCGGTGGTGCGCGCGGCTGCCGCGCCGCTTCACCCAGGACGGGTCGTCGCGCCGATCGTGCGCAACCGGCAGTCTGCGCGCGGAAAGGGGCACGCGCGCGTGCCGCACGACACCTCTCCGTGCGCCATCGCCATAGCGGTGAGGTCACTCGAATGGCCAGGTCACGGATGCGGTAGCCAGCGCCCTCACGCGAGGATCAGCAAGAGCCCCGCCCGGACACCCACGTCTCTGCCGGCCGGGCGGGCTCCATCAGCTGACCAGGCACCCCGGCATCAGACCGGGCCTCTACGCATGGTCAGGCGCCTCGCCGGCGCGAGCCTTCTCCTTCACGTCCGCCTCGGCCTCATGCCGGGCGATGCCCTGCTCCTTCGCATAGTCCGTGACCGCGGCCTGCGTGTCCCGGGCCAGGTCCCGCCAGGCCCGCCACGCCGTCTCATACGTCGCCGTCTGCGCTTGTCCCCAGGGCGTCGCGGTGGGCGGCCCATATTCGTCGCGCAGGCGCAGAACCTCGCGGTGCGCAGCGTTGGCAGCCTGCTGTCTCTCGACCAGTTCGTCGAAGGTGTGTGCCACCAGCGGATCTTAAGACGCGCCAGGGTAGTCCAGCTGTCGGCACGTCCGTGCACACGCCGTGCCTGCACCCGTGGCAGCCGGACAGCGGCGCTTTGCAGGACGGTGCCGTCAAGGGCGCGGCGGTCGCCGGAGATCGCGTAGCGGCGGGCCGCGAGACCGTTCTCGAGGGGTTCGCCGATCTCGTCGCACAGCGGCGCCAGGACGTCGGCGGCCTCCGTGTCGGACAGGTGGGCCGGGGCCACTTCCAGCATCAGCTCCCCGATCGCGTACGTGCTGGCGGCGAGGTCGTCGACCAGGGTGCGCAGCGCGGTGAGCGCGGGATCGGCCGGCGCATTCTCGGGCGGCGGGTTCTCGGGTGCCGGCGGCGGGGTCGTGGTGCGGACGTCGTGGACGGCCTGACGGACCACCGCGCGCACGGTGGGCTCATCCAGGGGCGTCCCGCGGCTGTGGGTGAGCGTGGCGAGGCGGCGGGTGATCAGCTGGGCGACGTCGCCGCTGCGGGCGGAGACAGCGATCAGAGCACGCTGGGACAGGCCGTAGTCGAGCGCGGTCGCGGCGCCTGAGTTGCTGTCTCGCGTGCGAGACAGATCGGAGCTCGCCGTGACGGCTCCGTGGATCGCGGCCAGAGCGCGGGCGACGTCGAGGAGCCGGTACGCCTGCGCACAGGAGATGCCGAACTCCGCCTCACAGAACGACGCCCAGTTCTTGTAGCCGAGCGGCGACCACACCCGGACGGCGTGCGCGTCCCGGACCCGGGCAGCGAGCACCGCCACCGAGCGCCGCACGTCGTCCATCGCCTCGCGCAGCCCGGCCGTCACCTCACGGGCGCGGGCCTCGGTGAGCGGCGGGTGCGCCGGTTCGACGACGCCGGCCTGGTCGTGCTGGGCCATGGCTCCATCGTCCTGCGCAGCTGCGGGTCGGGCCAGGGCGTGCGGAAGCGCACAGCCGCGAGCCACGCTGCGGCCCCGGGTCAAAGGTCGAGGACGGCGCTCAGCGCTTGGTCGACGCGGGCCATGGTGGCGGCCTCGACGCTGCCGCGGTAGGTCTCGCCCGCAGGTGGTCGAGGGGATCCGCGCGGCAGCCCAGATCCTCCTCACCCGCGGGATGAACTCACCGGCGAGTGAATCAGGGCTGTGAACGCCCTGACCGCCTCGTGCGCACCGCTGACCTCGGCATCGTTGCCGGCGTTCCCTCGGCACCAAGAAGGTTGGCGAGATCGCTCATCGGCGCCCCCGCGAGGAAGACATCGCCACCGCGAAATCGGGCTCCCTTCCCCGATCGCTGACAAGACACGACGTCAGGCCGTGCTGTGTGGCATGAGGCGGGATACCTGATTCTGGTCGTGTCTCCACGGCTGAAGGCGCGTTAGCCAGGCGGCCGTCCCAACAGTGTCGAGGCTCTTCGCCACCGGGACGGCGCCCAGGTCCTGCTCAGGCAGACCCCCTCACAAACACAAACGCAAAGAGAGCGAGTCATGATCCTCATGAAGAAGACGCTTGCCGTCGCAGCTGTCACCGGTGCCGTCGTCCTGGGTGGCGCAGGCTTCGCGGCCGCCGACTCCGGCGCCGAAGGCTACGCGGTGGGCTCCCCCGGCGTGCTCTCCGGCAACCTGGTGCAGGCGCCCATCCACATTCCCCTCAACGTCTGCGGCAACACCGTCAACGTCATCGGGCTGCTCAACCCGACCTTCGGCAACACCTGCGTCAACCGCTGACCTGACCCAGCTCCCAGACAAAGCCCCGTCGGACCCCGTGTCTGCAGGGATGCTCGGCGGCAGGACTTCCTCCCCGGCCACCACGCCCCCGCATCGACAGCCACCGACGTCTGACGGCAGCAGGTAAAGGGCCGGAGCCACTGCCGATGGCCCCGGCCCCTCTTGTACGCCCGCGCAGTCAGACGCGTGACAGCGATTTGGGCCGAACTGGGCGACATGAAGGGCGAGCTGAGCGACGTGAAACGACTGCTCTGGGCGCCCGCGCGGGCTCAGGGCATCGACCCCGACGCCACGTAGGTCGGCCGGACAACGGCCGCTCAGAACGCCATCAGGGGCCCGGCACGCATGATGCGCGCCGAGCCCCTGTGGTGTCGGTGCGGGGCACGGTCCGGCCCGGGTCACAGGTCGAGGACGGCGCGCAGCGCCTGTCGACACGGGCCATGATGGCGGCCTCGACGGTGCCGCGGTAGCTCGCGTCGATGAAGCGGGCAGCGCGTAGTTGCTGAAGGTGCACGGCGATGGCGGTGCAGGGGATCGCGTGAGCACTACGCCCCGTACCCCTTACTGACCGGCAGCGCCGCACCGTCGCGCGGGCGCGTGACTCGTGGGGCGCATGTCACGGGTAGGCAGCGGCCTTCGCATCCGTGAGCGTGGGAAAGATCCGAAAGACCCTGTCGGTCCCCGTCACCTCAAGGGTGCGTGCAGACGGTGAGCTGAGCGGTCCACACAGCCAGGGCAGCCGGCCCCCGCCGCGTCCCGGCTTGAGCAACTCGCCCAGCAGATGCGCGCCCATGAACTGCACCCCGGACAGGTCGACCACAACCTGCTTGCCAGAGCGACCCGCGGACTCAAGGGCCAGACCCACCAGCTCCATGGCCGCATCGTCCTCGATGTCACCGCTCAGGAAGACGACGAAGAGATGCGTCTGCTCACTCATGAACTCGATGGGGCCGGGCGACGGGAACTGCCGATGCATGCAGCCATGATCTCGCACACCCCGTCGAGCCAGCCGGTTGATGGCGACAAAGCCGTCGACGGTGGGGTGGCTTCGTACGCGACAATGAGCAGCCTTTCGACAGCAGTTCGGGCGGCACCGAGGACGCCGTCGCCTCTCGGATGTTCACGGCTGAAGTTGGCTGCCGGTCTCCTGAGGGTGTGCTTCCGCATTTTTGATCTTCTGGGCTCATCGGGGGGCTCCGCGGCTTTCGTCTGCCTGCGGAGTGGGAGGTCCAGGCAGTATCAGGCTGGCCACGAGCAGGAGGGCTGTAGCGGCGGTGGCGGCTGCAAATGCCTGGGTGAAGCAGTGGTTCAGGTGCGTGGGATTCGTGTCGGAAGTGAGCACCGCGCGTTCCAGCTTCGGCGGGGCAGGCCAGCCGGGAGGCCGCAGGGCGGCTTTGTTCACGCGAACCGACAGCACCTGTAGACGAGTTTGGGCAGCACTCGAAGGCTCAGCAGAAATCGAACAGTTCATGCCTTCAGGCAGCACGGGCCCCTGCCGAGAGTTCAGCAGGGGCCCACGGTGTAGACGGTTACGGAGGGGCGGGACCTGTCCTCGATGAGGAGGGGTATGCCGGCGACATCAGCTGCCGTCTGCTGCCGGTCTGAGGCGCGGCCTCATTTCAGGTGCCGGGTGAAGAACTGGGCCGCGGCATCCCCCGCGAACTGCGGGACGCCGGTGTGCCCGCCCATGTTGGCGTGCAGCGACTTCTCCTTGGAGCCGAAGGCGTCGAACAGGTCCAGGGCCGTCTGCCGGTCGTTACCTTCGTCGTCCCACTGCAGCAGGACGTGCAGCGGAATGGTGACCTGGCGGGCTTCCTCGAACATGGCGCGAGGCACAAGACTCCCCGCGAACAGACCGGCGGCCACGATGCGCGGCTCGACCACCGCCAGCCGGATCCCGATAGAGATCACTCCCCCCGAGTACCCGACCGGACCACCGATCTCGGGCAGCGACAGGAGAGCGTCGAGGGCGGCCTGCCATTCCGGGACCGCCTTGTCGACCAGCGGGAGGATGAGGGCGTCGACAATCTCGTCGCTGACCGGCTCGCCGGCCTGCATCACCCGGCGCAGGTCGGCGCGGGCCTGGTCGAGGGAGGCCCAACTGGGCCGGTCGCCGCTTCCGGGGAGCTCGATGGTGGCCGTGGCGAAGCCCTGTGCCGCGGAGTGCCGGGCCCGGGCCACCAGCCGGGGGTACATCTTGGCCAGCCCGAGCGTGGGGTGGCCGAGCAGGATCATTGGCACTGGTGCGGAAGCGGATGCGGCTCCGGGCGTCCACAGGATGCCGGGGATCTCACCGAGGGTGAATTCGCGTTCGAGGACGCCGTCGTCGAGGCGTTGCTCGGAAGTGAAATGCATGGTCGTGCCTTTCGGGAGTGCACTAGAACGGCGCTCCCGGACGACCTGTCTATCGCCCGACCGTGACCCCGGAGGGGAGCACCCATGTCAATACTGTGTTCACGGGTACCACCTCCTCGTTCTCTCGCACGGCCTCCGGAAATGTAGCAGTGGTCGACCCTCGTCCGTCAAACGGTTTTGCGGGGGCTCCGTGGCCGGGCGCCGCCACGGAGACACTGCCAAGAGCTGCTGGGGGTGTCGTCGCGGCTTCCCGAGTTGCGGCTCTGCGAGGGTGGAGTGCATTGGCGCTGTCGTTTCTTACGAACATCGAACACGACGCACCGCCGACGGCTCCCAAACTCGTGTACAGGTGCTGCCGGTTCTCGCGAACAAGGCCAGCAGGGGCCAGGGCATCGTCACCACACTCCATAACTGATACAGACTCTTTCAGCCGACCTGGCCGGGCCGTCAGACCGACGCCGATTCCGGATTCACTCTCAGACGGGCGCGAGCTGCTGTGTCAGATGTCGAGGACGGCTAGTAGGGCATGGTCGACACGGGCCATCGTGGCCGGGTGGACGGTGCCGCGGTAGGTCGCCTCCGCGAAGCGGGCAGCGCGCAGTTGTTGGAGGTTCGTGGCGATGGCGGTGCAGGGGATCGGGTCGTCGATGACGACGGATATCGCAGTGTCGGGGTAGCGGTCGGCGGGGTGCAGCACGAGTGTGAGGACGGCTCCGTACGCCTCGTCCAGGCCCGTGAGGGAGACGACCAGGACGTCGCGGCCGTCGGAGAGGGTCCAGACGTCTGCGCGCTTGATCTCCTGGCTCACCTGGTGTCGCCCTCGCCCGCCAGGTCCTGGCCGAGGCCGAGGGCGGCGAGCTGGTGGTCGGCATCCAGGGTCGCGGCGCGGCGGGCGGCACGGACGATGTAGGCATTGACGCTCAACCCGGCCGCCTTCGCCGCCTGTCTGATCGCGGGGGCGAGTTCGTCGGGGACGCGCAGCGTCATCGTGGTGATCGACATGACGCGAGACTAGACACCGCAAAGTGGTGGCGTCAGGCAGTGGCGGCGATTGCCGGGCCCGGGTGCCTGTGCCCGTGGCATCCGGGAAGCGGCGGCTTACAGGATGGTGCCGTGAAGGGCGCGGCGGTCGCCGGAGATCGCGTAGCGGCGGGCGGCGAGGGCGTGGTCGAGGGGTTCGCCGATCTGCTCGCACAGTGGCGCCAGGACGTGGGCCGCGGCCGTGTCGGTGAGGTACGCGGGGGCGACTTCGAGCGTCAGCTCGCCGATCGCGTAGGTGCTGGCGGCGAGGTCATCGGCCGCGGCGCGCAGCGCGGCGAGCGCGGGATCCGCCGACGGGCAGGCGGGCGGTGGGGGCGGGGTGGTGCGGATGTCGTGGACGGCCTGGCGGACCACCTCGCGCACGGCCGGCTCGTCCAGGGGCTGTTGGCCGGTGTGGGTGAGCGTGGCGAGGCGGCGGGTGATCAGCCGGGCGACGTCGGCGCGGCGGGCGGCGACGTCGATCAGGGCGCGCTGGGACAGGCCGTAGTCGAGCGCGGCCGCGGGGTCGGTGTCTCGCGTGCGAGACAGGTCGGTGCTCGCCGTGGCCGCGTCGTGGATCGCGGCCAGGACGCGGGCGACGTCCAGGAGCCGGTAGGCCTGCGCGCGGGAGATGCCGAACTCCGCCCCGCAGTAGGAGGCCCAGCTGCTGTGGCCGAGAGGGAGCCAGATGCGGGCGGCGTGCGCATCGCGGACCCGGGCGGCCAGCGTCGCCACGCAGCGCACCACGTCGTCCATCGCCGCGCGCAGCCCCGCCGTCATCTCCCGGGCGCGGTCCACGCCCGGCAGATCACAGCCGGGCTGCGCCGGGTCGGCAACGTGCCCCTGGTCCTGGTCGCGGGTGCCCATGCCTCCATCGTCCTCCGGGCCGGTTGGTGGGACCAGGGCGTACGGAAGCACTCGGGCCACGGTGCGGCCGGGGTGAGAGGCGGTGCCGGCGGTGGACTTGATGGCCGCACTGGAGGAATCGGTGCGCGCCGCACGCACGCACCAGGGCGGCTGACCCGGTCTGCCGCCTCCAAGCGGCGCCACAGCATTTCCGCAGGTCGTCCCCGAGTGACGGGTTTTCCGGCAGTCGGGGACGACCTGGTTAAACGAAGCGTTTCCGCAGGTCGTCCCCGAGTGACGGGTTTCCCGGCTGTCGGGGAAGGCTGGAGGCACTCGGCCGCGCGGTCAGCGGTCGGTTGCCTTGGGGTGGCCGGTGGATGCGCGGTCGATCCAGACCGTGCGGCGCTCGACGTCGAGCAGGTACCAGACGCGACCGCCGGCCGTGACCTCGATCTGCCAGCGGTCCATCGTCTCGCCTCGGTGCTCGCCGCGGGCCAGCTCGCCCTTGAGCCGGTGATGGCGCTCGGTGCGGGCGGCCGGGGCCGGGTCGGTCCGCATCAGGAGCCAGGCGGCGCGCGTGTTGCCCGCGGCCTGGGCACCCAGCTGCTCCCATCCCTTGGCGGCCTCCCCATTGGCGAAGCGGATGTCCCACTCGTCGGGGCCCGGCGGCGGGGCGGCGCGCTCTCCGCGCTTGGGGCTCACGCCGCGGTTCCGGGTTCGGGCACCGGTCCGTAGTCCTCGCCGGAGTCGGTGGTGAGCGCGGCGTAGAGCTCGGGGTCGGCGTGCACCTCGGCGGTGTGGCGCCACTCGGTGAGCAGCTGGGCGACGCCCGCGGTGTTGTCCAGCAACGTTGCGGCGCCGAGCGCGTCGACCAGCTCGACGGAGAAGGCGCGCACGTCGTGCGCGGGGAGGTAGCGCACCCAGGGGAAGGTCGCGGGCAGCACGTCCAGGACCAGGGTGCGGCCCTGGGGGGTGCGCATCATCTCCACGAACATCCGGCTGGTGGCGCCCATCACCTCCAGGTCCTGGTCGGCCCGCGCGGCGGTGGTCAGCACCAGGTCCTCGTCATCGCGGCGTCGGAGCACTATCCGCCGCGTGCCGCGCAGGTTCGCCAGCGTGGCCTTGGGCTTGTTCAGCAGCTCCGAGAGAGTCAGCTCCAGTGCGCTCATGAGTTGAAGCTTAGTTGACAAGTCCAGGTTTCGCGCGGTCACGGGGACCGGGGCACTCGGATTTTCCTGTCCCGTGACAGCGGATCTTGAGCGTGTGCCATCGAAGTCTGAGTGATCGAGGCGGTCCCTGGGAAAAGGCGGTGCGAACGACTCGCCTCACGTTGGTGGTTGAGCGAGTGTGTTGCGCTCGACCAGGTCCATCAGGAACGAGTTCAGTGCGTGTCGAGCATCCTCAGCTTTAGCCAGGGACTGGCGCAGTTCTGTCAGGCGCTCCGGGGACGGCGCCTCGTCCGCGAGGAGGCGTTCACGCACCAAACGCGTGGCGTCGGCCAGGGCAGCAGTGGCTGCGATCACCTCTGGCTCTAGCGGCTCGTGCCATCCCGGAGGGTGGTAGCTGGGACTTCCCGGCCCTTGCGGCACCCGCACACCGTCGTGCGCCGCTTCGTCGACGGCCGCGCGAGCATCTCGTGCCACTTGCCTCATTTCTTGATCAAAGTTCTCTACGGACAGGCTTCGCCGCCACGTCAGGTCTTGCTCGTACCGGTGCAGGAGGGCATCCCATTCCCGGGTTGTGGAGCGGATACGAGTGAGCCGCATGAAGGCTTCAGTCCGCTCGGCGCGGCGCCGCTCTTCGTCCTGTCGCTGTTCGGCTGCGCGTGCCTGTTCAGCTTCCCGCAGCTCAGCGGCTTCGCGCGCGGCCTCCTCACGCTGTCGGGCACGCGCCGCCTCTTGTCGAGCCTCCGCAAGGGACCGGCGTTGAAGGTGCAAAGGCCCGGCATAGGCGGCTGCGGCGGTAATCACTGATCCGGCGAGGGCGCCAATCAATCCATACAGTGCATCCGACATGGCGTCACCCTGCCCCGAGCGCAGCGTGAGGCGCCAGGGCTTCCGATGCTTTTTCGGCCCCAGGGGCGGCGGGTTGCCCGGCCGGCCGGCAGCACCTCCGGCGTGGTCAAACTTCGTCGGCAACCGACCAGGGTTCGCTGACACAGGACATTTCCGCGGAAAATTTCCACTCTTGTCGACCCGACGGCTCGCCCAGAAAATCGAACACGTGATCTACTGAAATGCATGAGCACTATCGCCCCGTATGCCCTGACCGACCGGCAGCGCCGCATCGTCGCGTGCGCACGTGAGTGGATCGCCGAGCACGGTGAGGCGCCGTCCGTGCGCGAGCTGGGCGCGGCCGTGGGGCTGACCAGCTCCTCCAGCGTCGCGTATCACCTGCGGCGCCTGCGGGAGCACGGCCTGACCGTGGAAACCCGGGGCCGCCGCAGCGACCGGTGCCCGCACTGCGGGCAGTGATCGCCCGTTCCAAAATTCTGGAACGACCCGGCGGATGCGGGCCGACGTGTCACTCGTCGTCCTCGCATACGTGGCCGGACTCGACGATGGAGCCGTCCTCGAACCCGGCCTCACCGCGCCATCCGCAGTCGCCGCACTCCGCTTCCGCCGTCCAGTGCACGTCGGCCATCTCGGAGTTCCTCTCGTCCTGCTTCGGGTTCGGGAAACAGAGTGGTCAGGCGCCGATGCCGACGGAGGCCACGTAGGCGTAGGCGGCGTAGTCGCTGTCGAGGTCGGTGATGATGTCGTCCCAGATCTCGTCCATCAGGTCGGCGTTCTGGTCGGCCCAGGCGTCGACCATGTCGGCCCACACGTAGCGGACCGTGATCGAGCGTTCGGTGATGTTCGACCGGGCCCGGGCTTGGGGGACGGCGTTCTGGTCGACGGGGTAGATCTCCACGCGGCGGCCCTGGCCGTCGTTGTCGAGGTGCCGCTTGACCCAGCCGGAGCGGATCAGGTTCTCGCGGCGTCGGACCCAGTAGGCGCTGTCGAGGCGTTCCAGGTTGGCCTTGCCGGGGCGGGACTTGCCCCGAAACCACGAGCCCATGGCGCGGTCGCTGACGCCCTGGGCGCGCAGCTCGGCGCGGCCGGCCTTGCTGTCGAGGTAGTGGATGCGGGCCCTCTGGCCGCGCGTGGAGGTGATGGGCGAGGAAAAGCCGGACTCGTAGACGATGCGGTTGAGTTCCAGGATCAGGGCCTCGCCGCCCTTCAATCCCCTGGCGTCGTATTTCCTCCACTCGCCCCAGCGTGCCCACAAGTCTGGCGACCCGCCCATTAACGGTTACCCCCGAGGGTGTAGGTGTTCTTCGCCTTGACCTGGTTCAGTGCGCGGCCCTCCGGGAAAACCGGGCGCCAGTCCCCGGCGACATGCAGTTCGTCGGTGCCGGAAATCTCGACCACACTCAGGCCCGCCTTATTGGCTTTATAGGCCTTGCGCCACAGGTTCGTGAACGCCTTCGACCGAATAATGTGCATCCAGTCCGGGCGGCGAATATCCGTGTTCGCGCTGGATTCACCGATCGTGGACACGAACTTAGAATACATGGCCTTCACGTACTCCACGACAATTTCGTCGTCTTCCGCGATAGCACTCTGCCGGGTTTCCGCGAGGGCCCGGCGGAGCTTTTCCAGAAGGCTTTCCGTACCGCCGGACAGCATCGCCCGGTGGATCTCGGGCGCTGTGCACAGGTTCCATTTCGCGCAGTCGAGCAGCAGGCGGACCATGGAGTCCGGGACCCAGACCGGGCCCGGCTCCTTGCGGGCGCCGAGCGGGTTGGGCAGGTCCGCGTGCTCCCACACCGGCGGGGTGATCTGGTAGACACCGGACCGCCTCGGATCATGCACACCCGTGGTGTCCTCCACGAGTTTCCCGACCGGCAGCCAGCATTTGAACGCGGACAGATAGGCCGCATTCATGTCCAGCGCGGTCACCTCGATGGGATCGCCCTTCTTCGCCGCGTCGAAAGCGGCCTTGTTCCGCCACTTCGGGCGGCCCTCCCAGATCTCGTCCGCACCCTTCTGCGATTTCTTCCGCAGAATGTCATCGGTCGGCGGGAATTTCGAATGCGCGTAGCGTCCACCGACCCGGGAACGCTCGAACAGCGCCATCACGTCCGGGATCGCTGTCTTGATGAGCGCGGCCTGCGCGGCCTCGATGTCGCCCTGCGACCACGCCAGGACATCCCGCACCCGGGCATGGATCTGATCGACAAGGGTCTCCGAGGCGTAGCCGGGCGCCCGGCTCGCAGCCGGCGTCGTCGTCTGGTCGGCTGCGGTAGTCGGAGCAGAGTCCGGCTCTTCGGCGGCGAGCTCCGCGGCTTCTGCGGCGGGAGCGGGCTCCGCCTCGGGCGCCTGCCCGGCGGGCTCGCGCGCCGCAGGAACGGGCACGACGACGTCCACACCGTCGTCCACGGGCACAGGCTGCGGGTCACCGGGGTGCGTCGTCACGGGCTCACCCGGGCCCGTGGGCGCGAACTCCTCGTCCTGGTCCTCGTCTTCGGCGTAGTCGGCGATCGGATCAGCGGCGTCCAGGGCGGCGATGCACTCCTCGCGCGTCAGGTGCTGCCACATGCCCTCCACCGCGTCCGTAGCGGGCTCACCGCACAGCACACACGGCCCGCTCAGCGCCTCGATGCGCGGCACCGACACAGCCTTGGAGGCGGGAGCTGCGGGCGGCACTGGGAGCGGGAGAGATGCCTGCCCGGCTCCGGTGCCGGTGCCGAGGGAGGACAGGACCGTGACCGCGTGCGTCGGACCGGCCAGCAGATCCAGCACACCGATCCGGTAGTGCGCCGCCAGGCGGTCGACGTCCTCCAAGGTCCAGTGCTGCTTCCCGCTCTGTTTGCGCGACACCTGCGCCTGCGCCTGACCCAGCGCCGCCGCGAGATCCCCCTGCCGCTCACCGGACCGGCTCATGAGCGCCGTCACCGTGAGCCTCAACAGTTCTTCAGTACCGAGCGTCACGCATAACACCCTAGCACTTCGCATGCGCTTTCCGTATAGAGAATTCCAAATATGCCTCTCTGTAGGGTGGTCGCCCCCACGGGAGGACACAGCGATGGCAGGCGTGCGTGACCGCCCTATGGCCCGTGGCGTTACTCAGGCGTGCCTGTGAGTGATGAGGCGGTTCGGGCTGTCGTGATGCTCAAAGAGAGCGTGGACCAGGTCCTGGCCGTTGAGAGCGAGCGTCAGCGTGTGGGGGACTTCTGTCTGCGGGTAGGGCAGGCCGCCCTGGGCGTGGGCGTAGATCCGGCAGTGGTGTACGGCGAGTTGGCCCGGCTGCAGCAGTCGTCGAGTGCGGCTGGCATACGGCCCGAAGAGAGCCGTATCGATCTCGCGGCCGAGCTGCGCGCCTGCACCTCGAAGAAGGCAGCACTCACGATGCTGTACCACGAACGGATCAAGGCGGACGACAGCCGCAGCCTCAACGCCATTGCCGAGCAACTCATCAACGAGCTGGCCGGCTACGGCATCACACTGGACCGAGGCGCCGCCCACAAATACGTCACCGCACTGCACCAGCGCTGACAGCCCCGCCCGCCCCCGGCCCGGCCGCAGACGAGGAGATCCCCATGCCCGGTCCCGACCTCCCACCGGCCAGTCAGCCCATGACCGTCGAAGCCCTGCTCGCCCGCTGGCCCACAGGCGCCCACAACAGCGAGCTGATCGACGGAGTCCTGTACTTCACCGGCACCTTCGACGAGCGCGACAAGGCCTGCGCCGAACGCACCTATCCAGGCCGACGAGCCCTCATCAACTCCGCAGGCAATCTTGAGGTCCATCCCGCAGGCGAAGACGAGCCCATCTCCGTACTGGACCAGCATCGCTGAACGCCCCGATCCAACCGGCGACGTTCAGGCTGCTCGGATTTTCCGGGGAAATTTCCGACCCTGCCGACAAGGAGACGCGTGGCGCGGTCGACGGTCAGGCCACAGAACGCGCAGGCGGGCCGCTCGCACTGGTCACTGTCGACCGTGGTGAGGGCGGAGCCCGGGGCGGTGAGCTGATCGACGCGAGACGTGATCCCCGACGAGCCTCCTGCCAGCACCGTCATGGCGAAGATCCGGCAGGTCCGGCGTTGGGAGTGTCGTTCAGGAGACCTTGCGTAGCGAGGGGCCTTCGGCGCTCAGGTCTTGCCTGTAGGCGGGCAGGTCCTTGGGGTTGAGGTCGCGGAAGCCCTTGCCGTGGTTGTCGAGGACGGTGGTGCCTGTCTTGCCGTCCGCGACCCATTGCAGGGTGACGGTGTAGGTGCAGTCCTTGTTCGGTCCGCAGCCCTTGACCGGGGTGAGTTTGAAGACTTCCGGATCGCTGAGGGAAATCTTGTAGGGGAACTTCACGGCGGGGGTGACCTTGCCGAAGTTGTCAGCAGGCTTCGCCGTGTAGGTCGGCGGGGTGCGGGACAGGTCGAGATCGAAGTTGCGTACCTCGACTCCGCCGCCACACTCGCCGTACGAGACGACGATGCCGTGGGTGGGTGCCGGTTCGCGGGAGGTGACCTGCACGCGCATGCCGGTCAGGATCACGCTCTGCTGGGTGCGGCCCTGGATGGTCGCCTCCACCGCCTCGCCCAGGGGGACGGCGTTCTGCGGGGGCGCCGGAATCGCGGTCTGTGCGGCGCGATACTGGTCGGGAGTTCCGTCGAAGTAGGCCGAGCCGCACACATCGTGCAGGTTCTGTGCCTGCACGGCCAGGGGCGGCCGGCCCCTCCAGGCGTCTTCGTCCGCGGCGGCTCCCCCGGACGGCGAGGACGGGCGGGCGCTGTCGGACCCCTTCGTCGTCCGCTGCGTCGATGTGCTGGTCGGCGAGGTGGGGCCCGCGGCATGGTCCCCCGTGTCCTGGCTGGCTGAGGCGCCGTGGTCGAAGGGGTCGGTGAGCACGAGCGCCGTGATACCGAAGGCGACGACTGCTGCGAACGCGCCGGCTCCCAAGATCACCGGTAACCGGTACCTGGTCCCGCCCTGGGCGGGGACGGGCAGCGGCTCCACGCCAGTGGAGTCAAGGGGGGCAGTTGCAACGGGCAGTGGGTCCACGCCAGCGGAGTCAAGGCGAGCAGTTGCAACGGGCAGCGGGGGAACCGCGCCGCCGTCGGCCGCGCCCGCCTGCCCCGACTCTGCCGGGACGTCGCTCTGGGCGCGTTCTTGCCTCTGCCGGCGTTCCAGCTCATCGCGCCGGTTCCGTGCCTGGGCGTACAGACGGTCGGCCTCCCCCGCCGCCTCCCGCCCACCAAGGGCCCGCGCGATCGCGACGACCGTCTCATACCGGGGAAAGCCCCGGCCCTTGAACGTGTTGGTCAACGTGGACATCGACAGCGACGAGGTCGCATCGTTCGCCCGGATCCTATCGATGATCACCTGATAGGCCGGGGCCCCGTTGCTGTTGCGCAACTCCCCGAGCCACCGCGCCAGATCCTGACCCGGATCCTGTGGCGGTTCACTCTTCCCGCTCACCCGCAACCCCCTCAACTACCGTGATTCCACGTCAGGTTAGCCCCGGCAGACCCCGCACGGCAGAGGCCGGCTGTTCAGCGTTCTTCAACGGTTTTCAGAGACCTTCAATGACCTTCAGACCAGCGGACAAGGCCAGGTCACGGCGGTGAACTGAGGACATCCCCTCAGCCCGGCTGCCGCCCGAACGCGGCACGCCCTCACCTGCCCGGAGGCACCGTGACCGCCGACCGCAACCAGTCCCGCCACCACCACAACACCCCCTGGTGGGAACACGTCTGCGCCCGCGACGTACTGCGGGTCATCGCCGCCTGGGACCACCTGCGCACCCTCATCCCCGCCGACACCCCACACCCCTCCCGCTACCTCCACCACCACACCCGCCTCGCCCTCCACCTCCTACGCGACCTGCAACAGGTCCGCACCGTCTGCGCCCACCCCCACATCCGCACCCTCACCCAGACCGACCTCGACCGCGCCCTCACCACCGCCTACCACGCCATCGCCCGCCTCAACGAGCACCCCTGACCACCGCACACGCCCTGGGTGATCCGCACGGATCACCCGTGCCCAGCCCCGCCCGTCGCGCCGCCACAG
Source organism: Streptomyces longhuiensis (assembly GCF_020616555.1). NCBI lineage: Bacteria > Bacillati > Actinomycetota > Actinomycetes > Kitasatosporales > Streptomycetaceae > Streptomyces > Streptomyces longhuiensis. The sequence continues at coordinate 25,060 of NZ_CP085174.1, forward strand.
ACGACGGTGCAACTAGTCCCGAAACGCCCTGCCCCCACCGGATCTCGCGCTCTGCGGCAGGGGGCCAGGTCACGACTTGGAAAGGCCAGGGGGCCAGGGGCCGCCCGCCCACGAGGGACAGTGCCGGGCGGTCGATGGGCAACCGGCTGCACACGTCGCCGGCCGCGATGCGCGTGTCTCGCGTGCGAGACACTCCGGTGCGGCTAACCGGTCCGCTGCTCTTCCTCGTTCAGCTGACCCAGCAGCGCGCCGTACTCCTCGGGAAACTGCTCCCGCAGCAGCACCACAGGCTCGCGCACCTGTCACGAAGTTGGGCCCGGTCATCTTGTGGTGAAGGTGCCGAACGATGAACCCCGGACTGTCGTACGGCAGCCTCTTCGGCTGACCGTCGCCCCCCTCCGCGTCGGCGGGCGGCTGCTCCTCGGGCGAGGTGTAAACGCCGTTTACGGTCTGCGAGGCACGAGGCCCCTTGCTCCGTTTGCTGCGACACAGTCGCGCACGCGTATCGCCACCGCATAATTGCGACTTTTGTCTGGTTTTGTGCTGAGTGCTGAGGCTGCCTGTCGGGCGGCCCTGGAATTGTTCGGAGACGCATGATGCGTAAGACAGTTGTCGCTGTCGCCCTGGCCGCCCTCGCGGCCACCGCCGCCCCGGCAGCCGCCGCCGTCCAGGCCCCCGTCGGCTGGGGCAGTGCCGGCAAGGGCCTGTACAGCGTGGGCCTGACCAAGGACCAACGCCTGGTCGGCTTCGACGTGCGCACTCCCGGCGACACGTGGGACCTGGGCCGGATCAGTGGCCTGTCCGGTGACCGCACGCTGATCGGGATCGACTTCCGCGTGCAGAACGGCAAGCTCTACGGTGTCGGCAACGCCGGCGGCATCTACACCATCAACAGCAGCGCCAAGGCGGTGAAGGTCTCCCGGCTGACCGTCGCCCTTTCTGGCAAGAACTTCGGAGTGGACTTCAACCCGGCTGCGAACCGCCTGCGGGTCATCAGCGACACCGGCCAGAACCTGCGGCACAACATCGACGACCCTGCCGCGCCGTTCACCACCACCGTCGACGGCACGCTGACCAACCCCACGACCCCGCCGACCACGGCACTGGGAGTGACCGGGGCCGCCTACACGAACAACGACCTCAACACGGCGACCGCGACCACGCTGTTCGACATCGACACCGTCAACGACCGCGTCGCGGTGCAGTCCCCCGCGAACGCGGGCAACCTCGCCCCCACCGGCAACCTCGGCGTCAACGCCGGCCCCTCGGCCGGCTTCGACATCTACTACAACCGGAAAACCGGGGACAACAAAGGCTTCGCCTCACTGAGCACCTCAGGCAAATACCGCTTCTACAGCGTCAACGTCCTCAACGGCCAGACCAACAACCTCGGCGTCTTCCCCGCGAACCGGCAGGTCTTCGACATCGCCCTGCCCCTCGACCAGAACTGAACCAAGCCGGCGCTTTGGGGCCGGGCACCGCTCAAGCGGAGCCCGGCCCCCAGCGCATTCTCCAGCACGCCACACTCCCGCCCGCCGCACAGACGTGCCGGCCACCGACCATCACCTGCAACGTCATCCAGGCGCGCTCACCACCGGCAGGCACCCTCTCCTCCTCCACCGCCCCGATCGACTCCGGCCACACCTTTCTCGACATCAAGGCCTCCCCTGCCGCCGCGGTCACCGGACAGCTCCCCACATCCAAGGAAATACGTTCAGGGCTGTACCCGCCTCAGCGGGTACAGCCCTGAAGATTCAAACGGTTACCGCGGGTGGGTAGTCAGGTCAGCCGGTGTGGGCCTTGCTGTGCGCCGTGCCGGTCGCGCGTGCGGTGCCGGAGTCGCCGCCGCGGGCACCGTGGCCGCCATCAGTCCAGGACGTGTTCCACGCGTCACCCGAGTCACCGGTCTTGCCGGTCATGCCCGAGTCACCGGACGTGGCCCAGGCGCCCTGCTTGCTGTCGTGGTGCTTCCAGGCGCCGTGGTGGCCGCCCCGGTTCTGGCCGCCGAGGATGGCGATGGTGCCGGCCTGGTTGCCGCCGGTGGCCCCGGAGTCACCCGAGTCACCGCTGTTCCCGGACTGGGCCTTGTTGCTGCTGGTGGCGTTGCCGCCGTCCCCGCCACGGCCGGTGCCGCCCGAGCGGGCGCCGGTGCGGTTGTCGGCCTGCGAGGAAGCGTTGCTGCTGCTGGAACGCTCGTGGTGACGGGTCCAGCCCCAGCGATGCGAAGACGTCTGCTGCTTGGCATCGGACATGCTGTGCGCCGTGCCGGTGGCGTGCGCCGGGCCGGAGTCGCCGCCGCGGGCCCCGTTGCCGCCGGTCGTCCAGGACTTGTTCCACGCGTCACCCGTGCTGCCGGTGTCGCCGGTCATGCCCGAGTCGCCGGAGGTCGCGGAGGCCTTCGAGCCGCCGCTCATCCAGCTGTGGCCCCAGTCCGAGGCGCCCCAGCCGTGGCCACCGCCGTGGCGCCCGCCACGGTGCTCGTTGCCGCCGAGGATCGCGATGGTGCCGGCCTGGTTGCCGCCGGTGGCCCCGGAGTCACCCGAGTTACCGCTGTTGCCGGGCTGGGCCTGGTTGTTGCTGGTGGCGTTGCCGCCGTCCCCGCCGCGGCCGGTGTCGCCCGAGCGGGCGCCGGTGCGGTTGTCGGCCTGCGAGGAAGCGTCGCTGCTGCTGGAACCGCCGTGGCCCCAGCTGCTGCCGAAGGCGGGCAGGATTCGGTACTGGCCTTCACGGCCCCAGCTGCGCTGCTCCGACCACGCGGCAGCGTTCGCCATACCCATGGCGTGGGCCGGGCCGGAATCCCCGCCGCGGCCACCCCAGCCGCCCGACGTCCAGGACTCATTCGACGCATTACCCGAGTCACCGGTGTCGCCGGTGTCGCCCGAGTCGCCCGACGTGGCCGAGGCCTCACACCGCGCGAGGATGCAGATGTTCCCAGCCTGGTTCCCCCCGGTCGAACCGGAGTTGCCCGAGTTGCCGGTGTTCCCGGACTGGGCGTGGTTGTTGCTGGTGGCGTTGCCGCCGTCCCCGCCACGGCCGGTGTCACCCGAGGCCGCACCCGACTGGTTGTGCGCGGAGGCGCTGCTGTCCGTGCTGCCCTTGCCGCCGCTGTGCCGGCCGGAGCTGTTCGACTTCGCAGCGGAGGCGGCGTGGCTGGAGCCGTGCGCCTTCGCCGGGCCGGAGTCCCCGCCGCGGCCGGCGTCGCCGCCACTCGTGTGGGAGGAGTTGGAGGCGGTGCCGGAGTCGCCCGTCTTCCCGGTGTCTCCGGAGTTGCCGGAGGAGGCATGGGCGGTGCAGTCCGCGAGGATGCAGATGTTCCCGGCCCTGTTCCCGCCGGTCGAACCGGAGTTGCCCGAGTTGCCGGTGTTCCCCGACTGCGCCTTGTTGCTGCTGGAGGCGTTGCCTCCGTCGCCGCCACGGCCGGTGTCGCCCGTGTGGGCGCCGGACTTGTTCGACGCGGAAGCGTCGGCCGCCGGACCGAACGGGCTCTTGCCCTGCTGATGTCCGCCGCCGAGCAGACCGTCGACGACGGTGGTGATGCCGCCGCGCTCGTGCTGCGCCGGCTGCTCGGAAGCCTGCGCAGCGGCCTGACCCAGGAAGAAGATTCCGCCGGAGGCTGCCGCGACCACCAGGCCGCGCTTGAGGTTCACGTTCATGAGAATCTGCGTCCCTTTTCGAGAAGCCCAAACACCCCGCTCGAACCGCCGAACCGTCGGCAGCAGGAGGGCGCTGGACAGGAAGTGGCACACGCCGTGTGCCCTGGTCCGTCGCTACTCGAGGAACGTCATCCGGGCAGTCGTGGGCCACGGGCGTCGTACAGCAGGCCGGACGCGGCCACGTCCCACGCGGTCGATGCCAGCAGCCCGTGCCTCGTATCTGCACAGCCACTCGCGGGGCCGGTCCACAGCAGCGGGCCGAACAAGCCGCCCGAAGGCGAAGAGCCGCTGCCTGCGGGACCCGCGGGCGTGGTCGCACCGCCCGGCAGACCCTGCGGCATCGTCGACCCGCTGGTGTCCGAACCGGCTTGGCCCGCGGCCGAACCCGAAGCGCTCGCACCCGGACCGTGCTGCCGGGCCTGCTGCGGGTCCCAGGTATGGGTCGCCGTGGCTGCGGTCGGAATGGTGATGGCGTCTGCTGTGTCTGCACCACCGGGGGGAGGCGGTACAGACACAGCGGGCGGCACCACCGGAGACGACTCCACGGGCGGAACAGGGGTGGTGTCGGCCGGCGCCGGGGAGATGCCGACGGGTGCGGTCACCTCACCCAGGCCCGCACCACCGGTCACCGGCTCCAGCACCGGATCCAGCGGCTTCGTGACCGGACGCAGCACCGGCCCCGTGACCGGCGCGAGCACTTCGGCCACCGGGGCCACGACATGCGCGACCGGCTCCGTCACCGGCACAAGCGCCGCCGTCACCGTGGCCAGGGGCTGCGTGAGCGGAGCCAGCGCACGACCCGCCGGAGCCAGCACCGGCGAAGTCAGCTCCCCCACCGTGCGCCCGACCCCACGAAGGGCACCGTCCGACCCGGCAGGCCTTGCCGCAGCAGTCTCGCCGTTCGCAGCGCCCTGACGAGGTACCTGGGTCTTCTCCGGCGTCTCGGGCTGAGGCACCGCGGCAGGGGGCCGTTCGGACGAAGCGATGCCCGGCTTCTTGCTGTCAGCTGAATCGTTGGCCGCCGCACGCGAGAGGGACGGCGCCGAAGCACCGTCCCTCTTCTGGCTACCCGGCAGGCTCGTGGTCTTGGACGGCTTGTCCACGTGCGTCGACGCTCCGACGCTCTTCACGACACCGACCACACCGGAGACCAGGCCGCCGCCGGATTGCCGCTCACCCCCATGAACAGAGTCGGCGGCGCTCACGTGTGATGCAGCGGACCGGGGGTCGTGGTCGCCGGCCGAGGCGGAGGCGGAGGATGCGGCGATGAGACCGGCGCCGAAGAAGGCCCCGGCTATCCCCGTGACGGTCAGGGCCCGGCGCAGCAGACGCGCACGCGGCGAGACGTTGTACGTCTCGTCGCCCCTGCGTCCCGCTATCCGTCCCGGCACCCTCAACCCTCCCGAACCACACCACAGTTGTCGGTCAGTCACAGGCTGATCCGATGCCAATGGGCCAGCGGATTGGTCAGATCAACCGATTGATGGCGAAGCAGTCCACGCCCGGACGAACTCCCCAGGTCAGGGACCGGCAAGGGCCGGGAGAGGAGGGAGAGCCGTTTCGCGGTCGACGGTGGCGAGAGCCAGGAATCGTGTGCCAGAGCACCTGAGGTAGGGCGTCAAGCGATCGCTACAGGCCGCCCCGGCTTCGATGTCGACCTGCGCAGCATCGTGCAGGGCGGGCCGCTCCCACTGCTCTTGCCGTCGAGCGGCCCGCTCTGTCCCGCCACCGGTCACCTCCAAGCACCCGGCGGCGGGAGTCTCAGTCTGCCTGCTTCTCGCCGGGCCGCCGCGGCCAGCTCGTGCCAGCGCGGAAGCCGTTGGTGAGTGAGCCGCTGTAGAAGTGCCGGTGCACGCCACCGTGACCGGCCGACAGGGTGCAGCGCCGCGCGCTCTCCGGCTCTCGGACGAAGCAGATGCCGGGAATCTCCACGTATCCCTCCAGCGTCGTCCGCTGCGCGCTCATCGCCGTACCTGCCGCATCACGAGACGGAACCACGTTCCCGGAGCGCAGAGCCCCGGGTCGTCGGTGCACTGCTCGCAGATCGCCGTGTGGTCGAGCTGCGCGGGATACACGCGGCGCATCGCGCAGGGGCGGCAGCCGCGGGGAAACCAGCGGCCCACGGTGCCGTGGGCGTCCGTCTCCCGCACTCCGAGATCGATAGCGGTGGAATTGTTCAGCGCGACGGCGCACCACACGCACGCCGCGCCCCGCACCTGTGCCTGCGTCAGGGTGGTGATGGGAGACAGCACAACGGCTGCCAGATCGCCTGTCGTCGTCGCCATGACGGCACCGTAGAAGGCTGCGCGGTGCCGCGTCAGGAAGATTGCGCCGGATTGCTCGGCCTGCTAGGCGGTTGGGGCGGGTTGCTCAGGCGGCTGCAATCGCGGCCCGGGCACGCGCGATGAGGCGGTGCGCCTGGTGTCCGCGGGCGGCGGCCTGGTCGAGCTGATCCCACGTCCGCCCGTACAGGGCGAGGTCGTCGGCAGAGTCGTACTGCAGCTCGGTGTTGATCGTCTCGACGACGACGCGCTCCTCGTCGAAGATCCAGAACCCATGCTTCGGAGTGAGGGGCATCGGGGCGCCGAGAGGCACGATGCCGAGCTCGACGGTGGACATGCCGATCAGGCCGGCGAGGCGGTCGAGCTGGCCGGCCATCACCTCGCGGGTGCCGACAACGGCGTGCAACGCCGCCTCCCAGAGCAGCACGCGGAACAGCTTGCCCGGCTCGTACAAGACCTCTTGACGGCGCATACGTGCCTGTACAGCAGCGTCGGTGTCCCGTGGGGAGCGCATCAGTTCGGCGTTCTGCGTCAGGAGTTGGCGTGCGTAGGCGGGGGTCTGGAACAGGCCGGGGATGACGGTGGCCTCGTAGCCTCGCATGGTCGCGGTGCGCCGGTACTCGACGACGTACCGGTCCTGCACCGGGGCGTGCCCTGAGGAGAGTTGGCGCCGCCAGTGCCGTTGCTGAGACTCCAACCCGCGGAGCCGGGCCTTCAGCTCGGCCGCCTGCTCAGGCACACCGACAGCCCCGGCCCAGGCTTCCACGTCCTCGTCCGTGGCAGTCTGGCGTCCGTTCTGGAGCCGGGACACCTTGGAGCGCTGCCAGCCAAGCAGCTCGGCGAGGCTCTTACCGTCGAGGCCGGCCTCGACACGCAGCTCGCGCAGCCGCGCGCCGAGGGCTTCCCGGCCGTGCTGGAAGTCCGTGCTCACACGGACGAACGTACCCGCGCCCACACCTCGGCAGAAGGCCGTGCAGCCGCCTGCGCCGCATCACGGGCCCGGCACGCGGCGAGCACCTCGGTGGCGTCGTCGACCAGCTCGACGCCGACCGTGGTATCGGTGTCGTCGATGTGCATGCGCACCAGGGTGCGGGAGTCGAACAGCCAGAAGTCGTAGTCCGGCAGTTCGAGGCGCACAGCTTCGGCCCGGGGCACAACGCGGATGTCCTCGCCCGCCTCGACGTTCCCGGCGGCCGTGGCCATGAGGAACCGTTGCCCGTCCGTGGGCGGCTCATCGACGATCCGGACGCGGGAGAACCGCGCCCCCCGCTCGGCCTTGTCCCGCACGTTCACGTTCCACGGGTGATCCGGCTCCGGCACGGGGTCGACGCCACGCATGAACGCCTTAAACCGGGCACCGGCCCGGTCGGTGGCGTAGCCGCGGCGGGTCTCCAGCCGGAACGCGGTGCGCTCGAACTCGGCGAACAGATAGGTGATCTCCTCGAAGGGGATCAGGGACGGCACTGGTCACTCCTTGGGGGCGAAGCGGGCGAGCAGCTCGCGGGGGATGACGACAGCAGTCTCACGGACGCCGAGATCGCGAAGCTGCGCGAGGTGCTCGCCATCGGTGAGCTGGTCGCCCTGGACGACGATGTCGCCCGTCTCCACGACCTCGTACAGGGTCGGACAGTTCCCGTGCTCGGACGTGGTGCCGATGAACCTGAGCGTCATGTCGTCCTCCGTCTGCGCCGATTGGATGTCCAGCATGCGGCGCCGGCCTGCCGGGCGGGGGTGGATTGCCGGGGATTGCCCCGTGCGCTCAGCTGCCTGCCCGCAGCGCGCAATCGGCACAGCAACGAGCCGCCCCCGCGGTGCCATGCAGCCGCACCCAGTGGTGAGGGGGTGAGGTCCGATCTCGTCCAGGCCTGGCTTGGTGGCCTCGGCCCACGGCTCGGGCACGTCCGGGCCGCTCGAATTTTCCGCAGAAAATTCCGCCCCTGCCGTCGCCCGGGTCGGTTTCGCTGGCGCTGGGCAGCGTCCCCATCCAGGCGAACCGATGACCGGGACATCGACACCGCCCAGCGGACATACCCAGGACGCCGCGTACCGCACCCACCCGCCCGCCCACCCTAGGGCGAGCGGAAGGCAGTGAGGTGCGCCAACCACTCGCTGAATGAGGGTTGTTGGATGCCTTTCAACTGTGCGTTCGTAGCTGACATGCAGTCGAACGATGCCCCCACCGGAGTGATAGTCAACGCGAGCGCCGGAGACTGACGGCCTTGACAAGCACGAGGCCCCGGACCAGGAGCTGGTTAAGGGCCGTCGTGTGCTCCGCCGGCACCAGGTCCGGCAAAACAAATGGTCCGCACGCCGACCGGCATGCGGACCAAAAGAAAGAGGGGCAGTGGCCATAAATGGCGAGTGCCCCTTCAAGTCTGCACCGATTGTAGCACGGGAGACACGTTTGCCGGTTTCTGCTGGTCAGGCTCCGCTAGGGTGCCCAAATGGTCTCCACCGCAGTCCAGGACCCCTACGCACGCCATGTCCTTGCGCGTATGTCCGACTTCTTTGCCGACGAGCGTACGCCCTGGCCCCGTCGCCTGTGGGACATAGGCTCCGTCCTCGCACTGGAGGAACTGTGGGAGGCCGGCCACTGGCAGGCTCACAACGTGCTGTCGTCCTCCGCGTGCGACTGGCAGCGCCATGAGCTCAAGGCCATCCTCGGCCGGGACGCCGGTCTCGGCGACAAAGACCTCCGCAAGGAGATCACGAACCTGCTCAGCAAGCCCCTCCTCGACCCCAGCCCGGAGCGGCGCCGGCTGAAGGAGGTCATCGGGCACCTGCGCCCCGGCTACCTGGACCGGTGGGTGACTGCGACCGCGGTCGAGGAAGCCAAGCGGGTCAAGCCCGAGCGGTTCTCGCGGACCGTGGCCGCCCACCTCCTGGACCTCGGCTACAGCGGCCTCCACCTGCGCAACTGGGCACGCGGCCTCAAGACCGCCCGGGTGACGGCCACCGACATCGCCGAGAGCGCGGCAGAACTTACCCGCGCCCGCACGCAGACCTTCGACGTCCTGGTGGCCCTCGACAAGGTGCCCCACCGCGAACTCGCCGAGCCGCTGCCGAACTGGCTCGACAAGGGCAAGGTCGGCGCCTGGCTGCGCGAACACGGCCACAACACCGCGGGCTTCCGCACCGGCGGAGGCTTCGTCTACCAGCTCCAGGCGCTCGATCCCCTCGGCGCGGCCGACCAAGCCCGCCAGCTCCTGGACCGCATGACCGCCCGCTCGGAGTTCCTGCGCGGCCGCCGCGGAGGCGTACTGCCTCTGCCGTTCATCTGGGTCGCCGGGTACGACACCCCCGTACCGCTGGAACCTCCGGCCCGCGGCGTCGACGTCCTCTCCCTCGTCTACGAGGGCCACCTCTACAAGGTCGACAGCCGAGAACGCATCGACGACGCCCTCGAACTCGCCGCCGTCAGCAACCGCGGCGCCCTCGCACCCGCCGTCGCCGGCGGCTGGGCAGCTGTCGAGTCCCTCCTCGTCCACCCCGACGACCCCCGGGGCGACGGAGAACGATCCGGAAAGGCCGTCGCCGCCGACCGGATGGCCGCGATCATCGCCTGCTCCTGGCCCCGCGCCGAGCTGACCACACTGGCCCACCGCCACGCCCCCGCCCAGCCGGACGCCCTCTCCGAGGCCGTCGCGGCCTGCACCGCCAACCGCGAACGCGCCCGGCTCGTCGCCGACGCCCTGTGCGCCGGAGGACCCGAAGCCCTCGCCCTGAAGTACACCGACACCGCGGCCGCCCAGCGCATGGCCGCGCTCGTACAGAATCCCGGAAAACAGCTCGCCGAGGTCAACCACGCGTTCCGCATCGCGATGCGCCGCCTCTACCGCACCCGCAACATCATCCTCCACGGCGGTGCCACCCAAGGCGTGGCCCTGGACGCCTCCCTGCGAACAGCCGCACCCCTCCTGGGCGCCGGTCTCGACCGCATCGTCCACGCCTCATACACCGAAGGACTCGACCCGCTCGACCTTGCCGCCCGCGCCGAAGTCGCCCTCCAACTCGTCGACGGCGAAACCGGCCTGGCCACCGTGGACCTTCTCGAGCCGCCCGGCTGAGCACGGCCGGGGTGGCCGCCTCCTCTGTGCTAGATAGTTCAATGCGCCAGGTGTGGGTGCGGGGGCGCCGTCACCTAGGGTGAGTTGAGGTGCGGTGCGCGCATAGCCACGGGGGCCATGCGGTGCGGAGTCGCCCGCGGGAAGGGCGGACGGTCGGCGGCTCCGCGGCGTCCGGCCTCGGCCCCTTCCAGCACAGTTCTTACGATGTCCTCGCGTGGCCGGCAAGGCGGCGCCGGACTCCACCACGCGGTCCAAGCCGTCTCCCGCATGCACGCACGACCTCGCCCTCGCCGCATGAGCAGAGCAACCGAGCCCCCGCACTGACCTGCCCGAATACAGCCTTCTGCAACATGCTTCAGATGCGAATCTCGCCTTGGTTCGCGTGCAATGCCGCTGGCTGGCTTGGTCAACGAAGAACCCGCCCACGGCACTGCAGGAAATGATCAACATCGTCGGCACTATCAGGCCCCTGAACCTGTGCATCCCAGCCAATCAGCCACCACTAGGGTTTGTACACACGGTGACATCCGACTCCTCGCCCGCAGCCAGTCCCGCCTCGCAGAGTCGGCCGCCTTTTCGCGCAGGTCGAGGTAGAAGCGCGTGGTCTTGCCGTCTTGCTTGAGGCCGTGGATGCGTTCGTCAATGTAGCCGAGGCCGTTTAGGCGGTGCCGCCGACCTGACCCGGTCACCGGCTAGATGATGGGCGGTGGCCCGAGGCGGGCCACGTTCCGACCGCCGCCCGATCCGGCGTAACGGGACGCAAGGAGCGTGGCATTGCACCAGCCTGCAACACACGGGATCACACCAGCAGCTCGTCAGGATTCATTGACGTGCCGGGATCGGGCAGGGGCGTCAGGAAGGCACTGCTGTGAGCGACCGCTCGTCGTGGGAGTCCCGCAAATTCCGTTACTGGTCCGAGTGCAGTGGGCAGTCCCGCCGCACCGGCCTTCGCACCAGCCACCCGGCGCCTGCGGTCTCGCCGGCGCAGGCACGGCTGGAGAGCCTCGTCCTCGAGCAACTGGGCACCTCTCCGGACTTGTGCGCACACCCCTTCGGCATCGCTTCGCTGAGCCGCGTCGGCACGTCCCTCACGCTGCACCTCGACGCCTACTTGGGCCAGAGACGGTACTCCTTCCCTGAACACTGCCTAAGCCGTCTGCTGCCCACGACTCCCGCACCAGGCGACGGCACCGATGTGCCAGGGATCCCCGGCCTGCGGGTGAGTGGCATCGAGGCCAGCGGCCGGCAGCTGCACCTGCACCTGGTGAAAGACCCTGGGCAGACAGCTACGCTCGTACTCGCCCTGCCCAAGGGGCTGCCGGAGAGCTGGGGGGACATCGAGCGCCGGCACCGGCACTGGTGCGAAGAGCACGGTCTGCGGCCGCTGTGGACGGCCCCGCAGCTCGACGGCGTGGAGGCCAGCTACCTCAGCGCCTATCCCAGTCTCGAAGGCTCGCGGGCCAGGCGGGCCGCGGTGGGCAGCGCGCTGCTCCGGCGTATCTCGCTCTTCCACACCGTCACCGCCTTCTACCGGGTCCAATGCTGGGACGACGGCGACAGCTGGAAGATCGACGCCCGCACCGCCCACCCCCGAGCACGCTGGCACGACCAGCTCCTCCAGCGACTGTGCCACCCACGATGGGGCCTGCCGGTTCGCGTAGCCCACCGGTTCTGCCGCTGCGCCGAGCAGGACGCCCCATACCAGTGGGACCACACCTGCGCCTTCTACTTCGACGGCCACACCACCGGCAACGACGATCTACCTGCGCGTCCACGCCAGCCCCGAAGGGCACGACTACGACCGACAGATCGAAACACTGCGCCAGGTCGGCGCACCAGCGGGCTGGATGGCCCGTGCCTTTCCCGAGCAAGCAGTCCAGCACCACGACCGGCACCGTCAGGCGGAGCGGCTGCGGTAGCAGCACGTCTGTCACCGAATGAGAGGATGCCGCGCATGCCCGGACCGGACCTGCCACCACCAACAGCCCCTATGACGGCGGAAGCCCTGCTCGCCCGCTGCCACCGCCGCGCAGAAGGCAGAGCTCTTCCACGGCGTGCTGGTGTTCGCTGGTGACTTCGATGAGCGTGACCTGGAGACCGCGCGGCGCACCTATCCAGGCCGTCGTCCCGTGCTGAACTCCGACGGCGGCCTGGAAGTACATCCAGCCGACGCTGGAGCCCCCACACCGCTCGCAAGCCGGGCAGCCGGAGTTTCCGGGCCGGAGGACGGCACCTGACGTTACGTTGTCGAAGCGCCGGACAGCAGTACTCCATGAGGCAGATCCGCGCTGATCGTCGAGTGCGGAAAGCACAGGGATACGGGTCTCGCGTGCGTCGCGAAGCGGCGGCTTGGGACGGCACGCTGATCTCGGTTCATGAGCGCGGCATAAGGTAGCGACATGGATGAAAAGCGCCGCAACGACGATGACGAGACGATGACCGGCATACCTGCCGATGACATTGAAACGTCCGATGACGAGCCGGACGACGAGCCAGCCGACGCATGGCTGGCAGTCGATGGTGATGCAGGCGGAGGCTGGTAGGTCAGCCCGGTTTCGAGCACGGAACCGGCTTTGGCTCAACTTCTGCGAGCTACTCCTGAGGGCTCAGAGAGACGCTCCGCGTCACAGAGATAATCGGCGACTCACCGCTCCCCCGGGGCAGCCGTGGCGGTGGCCGCCACCGACGGCTGCTGGCCAGTCCAGGAGGGTCCGCCAGGGCAGCCAGACAGGTCGTCCGTATTGGTGCGTACAGGCTCCATTCGCTGGCACGCATGCGGAGATGACCTCACAACCCTGGAACGTCAGCGGAAGGGTCTGCTGCAGCGTTGGGTGACAGGTTGTCACCCAACGCTGCAGCAGACCCTTCCTCCTCATCATCTCGATTCGTTGAAACGACCCGGATATTCGACGGAGATACCTCTCCCCACGTGCGACTCCACTCGACCACCACACTACGGATCTGATCCAGCGTGGCGGGAGATATGTAGCTGTCACTGAACCTCTTTCATCCTGGATAGTCGCAGGTCAGTAGCGTGTGGACGGCTTGGACGATGGTGCCAATGCGGCGGGTGGAACATCTTGCTCGTCGGAGCAGTCGCCAGGACTTCAGCTGGGCGAAGGCGCGCTCTCCGGGGGCCCTCAGCTGGCGTGGTCGCGGTTGAACTGCTGGTAGTGCTCCGGCTGTTCGCGGTGGTGGTAGTAGGGGGTGCGGAAGGTGGCGCCGGTGCCCTGGTAGGCGCGGTCGGCCAGGACCAGGATCTGCCGGGTGAGACAGGCCAGGACGATGCCGTGGGCACGGGCCGCGGTCAGGTCGTGAGTGCGGCCTGGCGTCGCGCGGGAGAACCACAGCGGGGTGCCGTCGGGGCGGGCGATGACCTGCACGTTCATGCCGTGCTTGCGGTGTTTCATCGAGTAGTACGGCTCGTCCGCGCGGATCCGGTCGGTAGGGATCAAGGTGCCGTCGACGATGACGTGGTCACCTTCACCGAGGCCTGTGAGGACTTCGTGGAGGCCGGGCGCCCAGCCGACCAGGACGTCCAGGGCCTCGTCGACGTACCGCCAGGCGGTGGCTTGGGATATCCCGAAACCTGCTCCGAGCTGGGAGAACGTCTCGTTCTTGCGTAGGTGCACGAGAGCGAGGAGCGCCTGCTGGAAGCAGCCGAGCTTGCGCCAACGTGTGTTGCGGGCGCGGCGGTGCTCGTACAGCAGCCAGGCGACATGCTCGACGAGCTCATACGGGACGTCGAGCGTGGCAGGATACGGAACCAACAGGGCCCCTTCGGTCGCCGGTGTGATGAGTGGAATCACCACGCCAACGACGAGGGGCCGTGCCTCGTCACCACACCTGCTGACCAGCCCATTTCACCCTCCAGCACAGGATGAAAGAGGTTCACTGACATCGCTCATTGTTCCTCCGAGTGCTCATCGCGCGGGAACTCCTCGCCCAGCTGGGCGAATCCGACTGGCTGCGCCTGCCCGCCTACAGGGCTGAGCGGGTGGCGCTGCCCATCTTCTTCTCGCGCCCACACCCGCCGCCACGGACGCCTTGGGCGCCTAAGGGACGGCGGCCTCGACCTGGACCAGGTCGCCGCGTTCTGCACCCCAACAGGTCGGCGAGCACGCCGAACTGCTCCTGGCCGCGGACTGGCTCACCGACAGCGCAGTCGACGCCGATCAAGGACGACTGCGCGGGCAGCTCACCGAGCCCGGAACGGGCATCCCGCCCCCGCCGAGTCACTCCCTCTGCTCTGATCTTGCCGGGTCAGGGGTCGGACCCGGCGGGGAGGGAGGCGTCGGAGATCCCGGCATGAGGACAATTGCCTCGGTTCCGCCTCCTTCGGCAGGTCGCAGTGAGACAGTCCCCCCGGATCTCTGCACCACTCGCGCGACGATCGACAATCCCAACCCACTACCGGGCAGACTCCGGGCTGTGGGCGAACGCCAGAACCGGTCGAATACATAGGGCAGATCGTCCGGCATCACCCCGGGTCCCTCGTCGCGCACCGTGAGCTGTCCGCCGGTGAGCGCTATTTTCACGGTCCCCTTTTCAGGAGAGAACTTGACAGCATTGTCCAGGAGGTTCACTACTGCGCGTTCCAAGGTGGCCGGGTCTGCGAGAACGAACCAGTCCTCCATGGCGCTCGTGAACGCGAGGTTCTTGCCGCGCAATTTGGCCCGTTCCAGAGCCCGCCTCGCGACCTCGTGCATGGGTACCACTTGAAGGGAAGTCCCCCCTCCCGGTGCGCTGTCCGGGCGGGACAGCTCCTGGAGATCGCCGATCAGGCCGGCGAGTTCGCCGATCTGCGCAGCGACGGATGCAAGCAGATCAGCCCGCGCTCCCTCGGGTAGTTGTCGTCCCGACTTCTCGCTACGAATGAGGAGTTCAATGTTGGTGCGCAGCGAGGTGAGTGGTGTGCGTAGCTCGTGGCCGGCATCAGCGATCAGTTGCTGTTGGCGATCCCGGGAAGTGGCCAGGGCCTCGGTCATCGCGTTGAATGATTTCGCCAATCGCGCGATCTCATCGTCGCCGGCGGCCGGAATGCGCACGGTCAAGTCTTCGGTGCGAGCGATGTGTTCAACGGTCGCGGTGAGCCGTTCGACTGGGCGCAGCCCCGCCCGAGCGATGCCGATGCCCGCGGTGGCCGACGCTATGACGCCGATTCCGGCCACGCCCAGAAGGAGCAGCGCGAGGCTGTTCAGCGGTTGGGTGACGGAACTCAGCGGCTGTGCGATGGATACGGCGTAGGTTCCGCCAAGCCCCCGCGGGAGGTTCGGACGCGAGGTGGCAACACGCATTTCCTGCCCGTCCTCGGACTGGGCATCATGGAGTGACGAGGCCAAGACACCGCGAGCCACGGAGATGTCTGTGTCGACCACTTTGATAGCCGTGCTACCCGGTGCCGAGCACACCGCCCCGTCAGAAGTGATGACCTGCACCGTATAGGGCGTCGGCGTTCGATCTCGCTGGTCGGAGGCGGGCTGCTTGATCCCACAGGTGCTGAGCAGGTCCTGGACAAAACCTGGTGGAGCTTCGACGCTGCGCA
This sequence comes from Streptomyces longhuiensis, assembly GCF_020616555.1. NCBI lineage: Bacteria > Bacillati > Actinomycetota > Actinomycetes > Kitasatosporales > Streptomycetaceae > Streptomyces > Streptomyces longhuiensis. Next base: position 40,607 of record NZ_CP085174.1, read on the forward strand.
GATTTGAGTCAAGCTGGCCAGTCAGCTGCTCACGGGTGACAATCCACGCCGCAGTGGCCACGGCACTCACTGCGATCGCCACAGCGAGAGCGGCAAGCAGCCCGAGCCGGGCGCGCAGCGTCAGCTGCCTCATGTAGGTGTTCAACGGCGATCGCCTTTCGGCAGGCTGGACATGGTGCAGAGTTCCTGGGAGACGCGAGGGCGGCGATGGTCGTCAATCTGATTGACGACAGCGGACCGCCCCAGGGTGCGGCGGCGCGTCGCCTTCTGTCGGCTCTCCTCGCGGGACGGTGCTTCCTGCCGCCAGGCCCCGCCGATCGACGCGGTCACTGGTGACGTAGGCGTCGCCCCCCAAGCGCGCATGGACGGAGTATCGGCGGCGAAGATGAGAATGTGCTGAAGGAGTTGACCGCCTCAACCACGCTGACTACCACTGGGCCTTCTCCGCCATCACCGCCTCATCAGGCCCATGACTCACTAAGTAAGTGCTTGAGATCTATTGACCTACTTTCAGCGAGATTGGTGCGTGTATAGCCACACCTCATGCGTCGCGCTGCTGCCACGCTGGGCCTCGGCCTCGATCCGTTCCAGAATGGCCTGCACCTGCTCCGAGTTCACCGCACGATGCGCCAGCTCGATATATGCGTGAATCGCGTCAAGAGACGCGCGAAGCTCACGGATGGCGTCCCCCAGGGCCTTCGGGCTCATGCCCACATCATCTGTGCCATATCTGTGAGACACCTGTGAAACGCCTTGGTCCCGGCGAAACACCGCCGTCACCCACGAGGTCGGCGACAGCGGCACCACACACTCCAGGCCGTACGACCGGGCCACACCGCCTGAGCCCATGCCCTCCAGCATCCCGGCCTGCGAGTTGCACGATCAGACATCACTCATCAGCGGCCGGATCAGTCGGGGGAGATCAGGGCTTGGCCGCGATGCATCCGCAGCGGTGGCGATGGACGCTGGATGCATGAGGGCCCTATGGTCCGGCGTGATCCAGTTCGGGCTGATCGTGCTGCCCGTGAAGCTGTTCTCGGCCACCGACGAGCAGCAGGTACGGCTGCGGGAGATCCATGCCGCGGACAACGGCAGGGTGCAGCACAGGCGCTTCTGTGAAGCCGAGGATCGTGAGATCCGGGAGTGCGGCGGTGGTCCGTTGCCGGTGTGGATGGCGCCGCAGGCGTTGTTCTGCGGCGGGGACGGCAGGGACCGGCCGGGGGCCTCCGGCATTTCGGGAGGCGGCCGGAGCCGCCGCCGAAGTCGATGTTCACGAGAACGGGCTCGTCCCTGGCAGGCCCGGCTTGTAGGGCCCAGCCCCGTTGGTGAGGGTGGGTCCCTGGGCCGGTGATTATCGATCGGCGACTCTTGATCACTTCTGAGCCTGCTGGCTAGGTTGGCCGGCATGACTGACCCCAGAGCCCTCGCTTGGCCACCTGCCCCGATCAAGACCGAGCGGCTCGTACTCCGCGAGTCCGAACCCCGGGATCGTCCGGCGGTCATCGAGCTCAACGCCTCGCCAGAGGTGGGCACCTACCTCGGTGGCCCCCAACCGCGTGCCGACCTCGAACGCACGGTGCCCGAGGTACCCGGGCAGCGCCCCGGCTTTTTCGTGATCGATCTTGACGGGGCGATGATCGGCACGATCATGCTCGGTCCGCACGCAGAGGGTCCGGGGCACGTCCGTCCGGACGTCGGGAAGACCGAACTCGGCTACCGGCTCCTGCCGCAAGCGTGGGGACACGGGTACGCCACCGAGGCGTGCGCAGCGGCACTCGACTGGTTCGCCGACGCGCTTCCCGGCGAGGCGGTGGTGCTGCGCACCCAGACCGCCAACGAGCGCTCGATGCGCCTGGCGGCAACGCTGGGGTTCACCGAGGTGGAGCGGTACGAGGACTACGGCGCCGAGCAGTGGTTCGGCGTGTGGAGGCCGGTCACGCCGTCCGATTGAGCTCGTGCTCGACGACGCGGATCCGCAACTCGACAGCACCGCTGCGACGGAGCCCAGCGCTGTTGAACTCGTGAACATCTCACCAGGCGGAGACGGCCGAATGCCTCCCGAAACGCTGTCGAAGCGCTGCCCGTTCTCGGGCTCTGGTCCCCTTCTTGTGGTGCGGTCACTCGCTGTCGGATCCGAAGCCGAGTTCCTGCGGCAGGTATTCCCAGGCGATCCCGGCGTGCAGCACGAACAGACGAGAAATACGCGGGTATCGGGATCAGCGACCGAGGAATGACCAGCGCCGTTTCCTATGCGGCGTAGGTTCCGGCTCGATCTCTCGCGGCGCGGGGGCGATCCGGTCCGGCTCCACTTCCACCTTGTCGGGGTGCACAGAAGCGGCCGGTGCGTTACTGCTGGTCGCCGCTAACCTGCTCGGTCTCGGCCTGGTCGGTGCCACCGTGGTCGAAGCCGTCCAGGACCAGACCGTGCCTGTGCCGGATACCGGGGCGGGCGTCTGAACGAGCGGATACGGTTCCCCCATGACAAAAACTGCCCGGACCATGAAACGTACGGGAGCCCTCGTCGCGACAGCCGCCGTGGCCGCGCTCGCCTTCCCCGCCCAGGCCCACGCCGCTGCCGTCGCCTGCGGCGGCGGGGTCTCGACGCAGAACATCGGCGCCCGGGGCTGTATTTCCGCCGAACGCTGGAAGGAGGGGGGAGTCTTCTGGCGCGACATCACCGCCCACGCTCTCATCACCAACTCCCGCTCCCACGCCTCATGGGTCGAGTACGAGGCGTACCTCCAGGCGGGCAGCGGCGACTGGGTGAAAATGGGCAGCGGCCGGACCATCGTGGAGCGGCGTTCCACGGTCGGCCCGATCGCCATCGCCTCCAAGTCCCGCATCTGTGACACGGTCAAAGCCACGATCCGCGTCCACGTGAGGCCAGCGGGGGGCGCCTGGTCGAACTGGTCCAGCGCGGCCACCTCGCAGTGCCAGACCTGACGCCGCCAGACCTCGCACACCGCAGCGCCCCCGCCTCCGCGACCAGGAGGACGGGGGCTCGCGTGTTTTCTGCGGGGGAATTATGCGGCTACGGGACGCCTGTGCAGCTCCTTGTCCTTGCAGTGGTCGCCGCCGCCGGAGACGTTCCTCGCGCTCGCGGTTGTGTGGTCGGTCACGGACTGGGCCGCCGCTGCGGTGGGGCCCGCCACGCCGGCCGCCAGGCCCAGTGCCAGCGAGGCCACCATTGCGGCCTTCTTGAACCTGTCTCGCGCCAGCGGCCCGAGAAGCGAAGAGGACCTGCACTCAGGACTCATCAACGAACTCCTTGCCTCAGGGCGTCGACCCGGCTCTTTCGTGATCGATCTCGACGGAGCGATGATCGGCCAGATCACACTCACCAAAACAAACGGGACACCTTCGTCAGGCCCAGCAAAGCCGAGCCGGTTTCTGTTGCTTCCGCGGGCTTGGGGATTCGGATACGCCGCGGTCGTCGTAGTCCAGCAGGAGGTAACCGGCGAGCTGGTAGATCTCCTCGCGGCCTAGGCGGCGGGGGTCCTTGGTGGCTTTGCAGTCCAGCAACAGGCCGCCGAGGATGTAGTCGGCGTCGGCGATGTCGCCGCTGCCAGCAAAGCCCGGACCGCACACGCGGGCCCTTTGCGGCATGGCCCGGAAGGCGGCGAACGGACCGTCGGCGAGCCGCATCTGCTGGTCGATGTCGGTCACGACGTACTCGGGGACCACCGCGGTGAGATCGTCCAGGGTCGTGGCGGGAGTGGCAGAGCTGAGCATGCTGAATCGGCGGATCTCACCGGTGCGGGCGACGTCCTCGAAGAAGCCGGCCACGAAGCACAGCCGGACGAGCGCGTTCTCGTCCAGGCTGCCGGGGTGGGTGAGGTAGGTGTCGACGGTGGCCAGCAGAGCATGACACCGGCGGCAACGGCCAGTCCGAGCCGCCCGCCCAGGATGAGGCGGAGGTGGTAGTCAATGGCGTGCCCGAGCGCCGACCAGTTCGGGTACTGCACGTCGATCGGCTGCACCGGGTGCGGGAGGCCGGCGATACGCGTCTGGTAGTCGCGGACCAGGTTCTGGCTGTAGGGCAGCTGGGCGGCCATGAACTGCGAGATGGGTGAGGAGTCGTACTTCAGCTGCCCGGTCAGACTGAGCTCGATCATCGGCCGCCCGGCCATTGTGCCGTCCCGGCCGGTGCCGGCGATGGTCTTTTTCATAACTGTCGATCCAGACGATGCCCTCGGTTGATTCCTCTCTGGGACGCGCGGCTTCATGTACCGCAACCCCATAGGCTGAAACAGCCGATGACCGCACCCGCGCCTGGAAACTCGAACTCGCCCAGTTCGCCGCCGAAACAGGGCTGACCATCACCGTGTGTCACCTACCGCCGGGCTCCCGGCCACCTCACCGGCGCCGACCGTCTCGTCGTCGTAGGGCATCGCGTGCAGAGTGGCTTTCAACTTGCCGTCGTCGCCCATTACCAGCAGAAGGAACTCGTCAGCGAGTTCAAGAACAACGGCCGCCAGTGGCGGCCGATGGGTGAGCCGGTGCCGGTGTACGTGCATCTGATCACCGGCTGGCCGCTGTCCCGGTGCTCGCGGGCCTGCTCGTTGAGATAACGGAACTGGGCATCGCGGTCTGGGTGCTGGCTGCCCTCGATCATCTTGGGCGTTGGCCTGCAGACTGAAGCCTTCCTCTCGCAGCAGGCCGGCGACAGTATCGGCACTGACGCGGTGCCCGGCCTGAGTCAGCTCCCGCGCAAGCGTGCGGGTGGACTTCACCGTCCACCGCAGCGGCGACGTCGGGTCACCCCGCACATCCGGCTCAACCAACGCCAACAGCGCCGACCGCAGCCCCGGATTCAGATCCACGACACGCTTGCGACCCCCGCCCGGACGCCGCACCCGCCCCAAAGGCTCCTCACCCGCCTCAAGTTCGAACACGCCCTTGCGTACCGTCGTCTCGCTGACCGCTGCCGCCTGGGCGACAGCTCGGACGCCGACGTGTCCCAGCCCCCGAACCTCCGCAGCCAGCAACAGCCGTCGCTGCCGCTCGTCCAGATGCGGGAGCAACACCGCGAACTTCACGGCGAGTTGGGTACGAGTCTCATCCGAGATACGCATACCACGCCAACGAGATTCAGGGCGGGAAGCAACACCTTGATTCCCTGCAAGCCCTTAAATCCCCTCATCCGGCCACCGTGAAACGATCCGGCCGTCTTCACCTGGCACGACAGCCTGGATCAGCGGCGCATCGTCTTCTGGCCACAGGAAATATCCCAGTTCATCACCCGCCGGCAGCTCGGTCTCACTCGGAATCTCGACACCCTCGCCACAGGTGACTGTTTGGAGAGCCGCGCCTTCCGCCCGTGCGACGATTACGACGCGTGGATCGTCTCCATCCATCAAGGATCTGACCGTCCGAACGAGTTCGTCTCGGCGAGCCCACTGAATCTCCAGATCCGTGATCGCTGTGATGAGCGAGTGGGGCCGCACCGACTCAGCAACCGGTCTTGGATTGCCCTCCTCGGCGAGGTGCCAGCGCTCCCCGTAGCTTCCCCGTGCCCAACGTTCCAGGATGACCATCGGAGACCGTCTGATGTGGGATTCGGATGCGACCTCGGCCCAGAATTCGGCGTCGGCAGGCCGGGAGATGAGCTCTCCCTCGTCTTCTTCCCAGCATGGTACGCGCACGGGGTACAACCCCATCCGTTCGATCTGCGCCAGAGAATCGACCGCGCTGTCTGGAAGCTGCACCGACAGGTAGAAATCGGTCTCGACCGCAACCTTCAAGACGTCTGCGCTCCGCAGAGAACACGAGACGTCCCCATCGCGAAGCATGCGCCGGAGCAGGCGCAGAGCAGTCCCTAGGTCGACAACTCTCCCGTCATACATATTGCCCAGCCATGAGGGTTCAGGAGAGCTCAGTATGATGTCGCGCATCTCGAACTGGTTCACGCCGGCTTCATGAGCCAAGTGCTCGACCGCGAAGACGTAAAGGTCCTCCGTGCGTTGGTATTCCTCAGCCGTGAGGACGCGACCGTCGAAGGACTCACCAATGTCGTCGAAAGACGTCCAGTCAGCGATCTCCCCTTCGCGTCTCGCCTTGTCATACTTGGAGATCAGAAGGCACAGAGTCATTTGCGGATCCACTTCAGCGTCACGTCGTTGCCCTTGGTGTACTCGACATCATAGGAGCCACTCCGAAGGTTGCTCTTCGTCGTCTGAAGCGACTGCTTCGTAGGCCCAGCCTTGAAGAGTCCACCACCATGCCCAGTCGTGTCCTGCGTGATGAATCTCTCCGCTGCAGGCGCCTTTCTGTTCTCCCAAATCTTGATTCCCTTCCTTGCGGAGTCATCCTTCGTCACCTTTGTACCCCAAGCGCTCAGCCATCTGCTTCGACTGTTCCTTGGTGAGGATCGGGCCTTCCGACCGATTTGGCTTGGAGAACCCCGAACCGGAACTGGAATTCGACTTCGCCTTGGCGAAGGCTTGCCCAAGTCCATTGTTGATGTTGCCGATGCCATCTCCGATAGTGACGGCCCCGCCACCAATCAGACCGGGTGCGGCTGGTTGTTCGTCGTGAAGGTCGGGTCAGTGTCATTGGTGCTGCAGGGCCGGGCGACCGAGCGGCTACGGGAGACAAGGGAGTTGATTCCCTTGGCGTCGTTGCGCGCGTACCAGGTGCGGGTGCAGGTCTCGTCGCCGGTCACCGAGTCGTCGCCGTCGTCCTCGACGGTCTCGGCGAGGCCGTAGTCGTCATAGGTCGTCTTGGTGGTGTGGACCCGGTCGTACGGGCTGATCTTGCTCGTGATGTTGGTGCGGGTGTGCGTTGCGGCGGTGCGCGTGTAGTAGGCCTCTGTGTCGGCGTACGACTTGTGCTGCGTGGCCGTCTTCTTTGACCAGAGGTCATTGACCGATCCGGAGACCTCGGTGGCCCCGTCGTAGGTCGCTGTCTCGCGTGTGAAGCCGGCGAACTGTTCGGAGTCGGTGATTGGGCCGGCCTTGATGCCAGAGACGTCGACGGACTTGCGTTTGTCTGGGTCGGGTGTCTTGCCGTCGGCGCCCAGGACGCGGTCGCCGTTCATGCCGCGCAGGTAGACGGTTGCCGTTTTGGACTGGGTGTGTCCGGCGACGCCGGTGATGTGGGTGACCTTGTCGTAGCCGCGCCAGATGGACCAGGTGCGCTCCTTGGCCGGGGTGATCGGGTCCTCGTCGTAGTGCCAGGCGCCGCCGTTGGCGGAGTACTGGTAGGTGTCCTGGACAGCTTCCGAGCCGCCTTGTTGGTCTGCGGTGGACACGGAGGTGACGGGGTACTTCTGGAACCAGTCCAGGCTCGGGTCTTTCTCGCCGTTGGGTGACCAGTACACCGGGTAGCAGCGCTTGGTGTTCTCGTCGAGTTTCGGCTTGGTCTGTCCTGCCGCGCATTCCTGGTTGGCGTAGTTGACTGTCGTCACCGCGCCGGTTTCGGATGTGATGGTGTAAAGGCGCGGCTTGTTCAGCGGAAGGATGTTGTCAGATGCACCGTCTACCCGGTTGGGGCGCATGACGTGGGTGAACTTGACCGGGTCCAGAGCAAGGTCGGTGCCCCGCTTGCCGGTGTGCTTGATCTCGTCGAGCCACAGTGACTGATCGGTGGAGTCGCCCGTGTCGCCCGGGTCCAGGTACTGCTGCTTGAGTGACCAGCTGTCCACCGGCGCGTATGCAGGCGTGGTTGCGGCCGCGTCCCAGGCGTAGGTGGTGATGACAGTCAGTCGTTTACGCGTGAAGAAAGTGGGGCCGCTATTGCCGGTGCACTTGTCGCCGTCTTTGCAGACGGCGTCGTAAGGCACGTCGGGCCAGTTGTCGCGGGTGTCCTCGGTCAGGGAATCGCATCCCGTGCCGGTGGCCACGCACCGTTCGTCGTAGGTGAAAGTGACCTTGTCGGAAGCGGCTGGGCTCGCAGAGAACAGGGAACCGGCTCTCTGGCCGTAGCGGATCTCCTTCAAGTAGCCGCCGCGGGTGTAATCGCTCCCGGTGGTGTCGTCGCCGAGCTCCCCTGGGGCGGCCCTCCCTGAAGGCCGCGCCATCGGCCAAGGTGTCACCCTTCACCGCCAAGACCAGCGACGACAACGGCGAATATTGGACCGTCATCACCGGCGGGGAGCAGATCCGGTCACGGTCTGAGCTCGCGCGCCCGCCGTTGGCTTCCAGCATCAGCTCGCCGATCGCGTACGTGCCGGCGGCGAGGTCATCGGCCACGGCGCGCAGCGCGGCGAGCGCGGGATCGGCCGACGGGCAGGCGGGCGGTGGGGGCGGGGTGGTGCGGATGTAGTGGACGGCCTGGCGGACCACCTCGCGCACGGTCGGCTCGTCGAGGGGGTTTTGGCCGTTGTGGGTGAGCGTGGCGAGGCGGCGGGTGATCAGCTGGGCGACGTCGGCGCGGCGGGCGGATACGTCGATCAGGGCGCGCTGGGACAGGCCGTAGTCGAGCGCCGTCGCGGCGGCCGGGTCGGTGTCTCGCGTGTGAGACACCTCCTCGCTGCCGGCGGTGACCGCGTCGTGTATCGCGGCCAGGGCGTGGGCGACGTCGAGGAGCCGGTAGGCCTGCGCGCGGGAGATGCCGAACTCCGCCCCGCAGTAGGAGGCCCAGCTGCTGTGGCCGAGAGGGAGCCAGATGCGGGCGGCGTGCGCATCGCGGACCCGGGCGGCCAGCGTCGCCACGCAGCGCACCACGTCGTCCATCGCCGCGCGCAGGTCGGCCGTCATCTCCCGGGCGCGGTCCACGCCCGGCAGGTCACGGCCGGGCTGCGCCGGTTCGGCAACGTGCCCCTGGTCCTGGTCGCGGGTGCCCATGCCTCCATCGTCCTCCGCACGGCCAGGCCGGACCAGGGCGTACAGAAGCACTCGGGCCACGGTGCGGCCGGGGTTACGGCGTCGGGGATCAATCGAACCGTGGTTGGCGCTGAGATTGATCATGGGTTCTGACCTATGCCGGGGTCATGGCCCGTTTCGACTGCCGAGAGCTCGACGGCATGGCATGTGATCAACAAGTCCCTTCCCGTGGCAATCTGCGGTCTCCAGACGATGACGTGAGGCCGGAGGTAGCCCGCCCGTGGTGGCCAGCAACAATCCCACCGTGGGGAGACGCCGCTTGGGGGCGGAGCTGCGCCGGCTCCGCCAGGCCAGTGGGCTGAAAAGCACCGAGGTGGCCGAGCGGCTCATGGTCTTCCAGCCCAAGATCAGTCACCTGGAGAACGGCCGCCGCGCGATCGGTCCCCGCGATGTCCGCGATCTGTGCGCGATCTACGGGGTGACGGACGAGCAGGTCATCGACTCGCTGATGGAGATGGCCAGGGAATCCGGCCGGCCAGGCTGGTGGAACCGTTACGGCGACCTGACGAACAGCGTCTACATCGGCCTGGAGACGGACGCCGCCTCGCTCCACACCTACGCCCCCCTGGTGATCCCCGACCTGTTGCAGACCCCCGCCTACGCGGCAGCGGTCATCGAGGAGACGATCCCCCTGCCCGCGGCCGAGCAGGCGGCCGCGCGCCTGAAGGTGCGGCTGCGCCGCCAGCACCGGATCTACGACCCAGGGTGTCCGCTGCGTCTGTGGGTCGTCCTGGACGAGACGGCCCTGCGCCGTGTCGTCGGCTCTCCCGACATCATGCGCGGGCAGCTGGAGCACCTGAACGCGCTCAGCGACGAGCCGCACATCACCGTGCAGGTCCTTCCCTACGCGGTGGGGGCGCATCCGGGTCTGTCGGGACAGTTCTCCCTTCTGAGGTTCGCCGGCAACACCAAGGCGGGGGTGGTGTATCTGGAGCGGTTCACCAGCGATCTCTACCTGGAGAAGGCGTCCGACGTGCAGGGCTACGGCGTGATGTACGACCACCTCCAGGCTCAGGCCCTCGATCCTGACCACACCCGCCGGTTCATCACCGACGTCATCAAGTCGCACATCGACGCGAGCTGAGTGCAGTCCCGGGTGTGCCGTCAGGACGCTCGGGGCACGGCGCGGACCCCCGGGGGTTCACGGTCGCCGGCCGCAGGCCCCCAGGAGGCCGCAGGCGCGTCGCGTTGTACGCGGAACCGGTACACATCTGCACCGCGAATCCGAGCTGGTGGGCCTGGGACCGACGCAACGCGGTGAGGTCCCGGTCCACGTCGTCCAGGAAGAAGAACCGCTCCAGCTCCGGCCGCGTCGGCTCCTCGGCGAACTTCCGTACGCCTCGGCCTGCTCATCAGTTAAGAATTCCACCGGCATGAGCGGACCGTAGCCACGCTCCGTTCATGAGTCGACGATCTTTCAGCGAACCCCCGCTCTGGGGGGCGATCACTGTGCCAGCCGCCATGATCAATCTCAGCGCCAACCACGGTGCGGTGGACTCGATGGCCACACTGGAGGAATCGGTGCGCGCCGCACGCACGCACCAGGGCGGCTGACCCGGTCTGCCGCCTCCAAGCGGCGCCACAGCATTTCCGCAGGTCGTCCCCGAGTGACGGGTTTTCCGGCAGTCGGGGACGACCTGGTTAAACGAAGCGTTTCCGCAGGTCAGACCCGAGTGAGGGCGGCGCCTCGCGCTCACAGCGGCCGGGTAGCAGCGGTCACAGGACGGTGCCGATAAGGGCCCGGCGGTCGCCGGAGACCGCGCAGCGGCGGGCGGCGAGGCCGTGCTCGAGGGGCTCGCCGATCTGCTCGCACAGCAGCGCCAGCACGTCGGCGGCCTCGGCGTCCGACCGCCCCCGCGAAGAAGACATCGCCACCGCGAAATCGGGCTCCCTTCCCCGAGCGCTGACAAGACACGACGTCAGGCCGTGCTGTGTGGCATGAGGCGGGATACCTGATTCTGGTCGTGTCTCCACGGCTGATGGCGCGTTAGCCAGGCGGCCGCCCGAACGGTGTCGAGGATCTTCGCGACCAGGACGGCGCCCAGGCCCTGCACAGGCAGGCCCCCTCACGAACGCAAAGAGAGCGAGTCATGATCCTCATGAAGAAGACGCTTGCCGTCGCAGCTGTCACCGGTGCCGTCGTCCTGGGTGGCGCAGGCTTCGCGGCCGCCGACTCCGGCGCCGAAGGCTACGCGGTGGGCTCCCCCGGCGTGCTCTCCGGCAACCTGGTGCAGGCGCCCATCCACATTCCCCTCAACGTCTGCGGCAACACCGTCAACGTCATCGGGCTGCTCAACCCGACCTTCGGCAACACCTGCGTCAACCGCTGACCTGACCCAGCTCCCAGACAAAGCCCCGTCGGACCCCGTGTCTGCAGGGATGCTCGGCGGCAGGACTTCCTCCCCGGCCACCACGCCCCCGCATCGACAGCCACCGACGTCTGACGGCAGCAGGTAAAGGGCCGGAGCACTGCCGATGCAACGGCAGTGCTCCGGCCCCTCTGTGCGCCCGCGCAGTCAGACCCGTGCCAGCGATTTGGGCCGGTGCCGACGCCGGCAAGTCCCACCACCACTCACAGCGGTGGCGGGACGTGGTTGCGAGCGGGCGACGGCCTTCAGCGGGCAGCGCGGAGTTGCTGGGGGTTCGCGGCGATGGCGGTGCAGGGGATCGGGTCGCGGATGACGACGGATATCGCAGTGTCGGGGCAGCCGCTGGCGGGGCGCAGAGCGAGTCCTAGGACGGCTCCGTACGCCTCGTCGAGGCCCGTGAGGGAGACGACCAGGACATCTTGATAGTCGGACAGAGTCCGGACGTCTGCGCGCCAGACCTCCCGGGCGCTCTCGATCGCCGCCTCTTCCTTCATGGTCTTCCCACTCACGGTGAGCAGCGCGCGCCGAATCTCAGGCTACCGATCCCGGCTGTTGCGCTCAGCCGGTTGAGGCTGACACGGCGGGTACGCCCACGAGTATGCTATTTGGTATGACGACTCGTAAGCGCGTGACGGTGAGTCTGCCCATAGACGTTCTTGAGGCAGCAACCAACGAGGCCGGCGGGAACCTGTCGGCGTACGCGGCGAAGGCCCTCATGGCGCAGGCCGTGCGGGACTCCGCCGCCCGGCTGACCCGGTGGCAGGAGTCCCGCCGCGACACGCTGGCCGAACTCGACGAGCTGCAACTCGACGCCCTGGACGAACTGAACGGCGGGAGTGCAGCGTGAGCGACGGTCTTCCGCCGCTGCGGCGCGGCCAGGCATGGGAGATCCCGGGCCGGCGCAGCGGGCACACCCTGCTCGTGGTCGAGGCGGACCCGGCACTGTCGGTGTTCCCGCGTACTGCGGTGACGGTGCTCGTGGACACCACCGGCACAGCTCCCGACACGCTGTTGTCGAACCGGATCACCGCACCGGTCACGGGCGATGTGATCGGCACGCAGATCATGACGCTCACGGTCTCCGCGATCACTGCGGGCAAATACCTCGGGATCGTCCCCGAGGAGGAGATGAACGCCGTCGCCCGCACCCTGCGCATCGCCCTGGACCTCACCGACTGATAGGGCGCCTGCGCACGGGGCTTTGGGTGGGCACACGGGAGCCCTGTGCGGCCTTCTGCAGGTTCTGGCTACGCGAGGAGATGTTGATCGGGAGTCGTTTGTCGACGGCTTCGGGTGTCCGCTGACAACGAAGTCGGCCCGGTGCAGGTCGTTGACCTGGGCGGGCCTGATTGACTGGCAGTCACGGTGCTGTGTGGTCGCGGACGTAGGCCCTGATCCGGCCGTAGGCGATCGAGGTGTCGTGCTCATCCATGAGACTCACCCAGATCTCCATGGAGGTTCGGCCTGCTTCGATCATGGGATCGATGAGGTGTTGGACGGGATCGATGACCGTGGAGCGGCGAGGCAGCGGCTTGCGGGGCTGGGGTTCTGGGCTGTCCAGGGCAGCGCGGACGGTTCGCCAGGTGACGTGATGCCGTTTGACCAGTGCTCTCCCCGACAGGCCCTCGGCTTCTGCGTCGCGGCGAATGCGCTGATAGAGCTCGGACTTTGTGGTGCGCTTCGGCTTCCGCGGCGGGCCCGCCTTGCGGCGTCGGCGGGGAGGTCGAGCATCAGAAAGGACCCGTTCCAGCACCTCGGGTGAGCGGCCTGAGAGGGCTGCGAGTCGTTCAAGTCGGGGTCTACCGAACCAGTTCGGGGTGCCGGTCAGGAAGCCGTGGAGGTAGCTGGGCTTGAGATGGTTGGCGCGGGCCAGGCGGCGGACGTAGGAGTCGGTGGTCTCGCCGAACTGCGGACGGACCTGGACCGGGAGCCGGTCCAGGCGCTCAGCGAGGGCGTCGGATGTGCCGTTCATCGCCGGGTGCCGGACCTGGAGCGGGGACGGGTGGTCTCGGCGGTGTGGTCGAGCGGGATGGCTTCGAGACTCTGCTTCGTGATCTTTTCGGTGCCGGTGAGGATGGCATCGATCGCGGCTCCGCGGATCTGGTGGGAGAGTGCTCCGATCATGCCGCCGGTCCGGTGGTGCAGATAGCGGTCCAGGCCGGTGAGAGTGCCCGGCTTGTGGTCGTGCAGGAGGAGTGTCTGTTCCAAGGTGGCGACGAGCCCCTGCCATTCCGGGCCGTAGGGAAACGGCTCGGTGGTGATGAGCGTGAAGCGTCCGGCGATCTGGGCCCCGCGGGTGCCGGACAGCAAATCACTGTGCTCGATGTCGATGCCGGCATAGCTCGGTCGGATTGAGCGCCTCGACTTCCCACTGCACCGGCTGGTCAGGGTCGAGTCCGTATCGGCGTGCGAACCCAACGACGTCTTCGGCAAGTAAGGCCTTTGACCGTGACGGCACCGCCGAACGCCAGGTGCTGACGATCCCCCCGACGACGGCCTCGCCCTCCAGCACTACAAGGGCGAGGCCGTCGTTCGGTGCTGCGGCTGCTTACGGCCTGTTGTTGAGTGCTGGTCACAACCATTCGTTGATGGATGCGACCAACACGGTCGCTTCGTAGGGACGGCTAGCTTGTCGTACCTCGTGGCGACAGCCCGGTGGCGCTTGCGTCGGTTGATCCCGCACTCGACCACGTGCCGCTGCTTGTAATCATCCGTGTCGAACTTCGGCGGCCGCCCGCCACGCGAGCCGAGACCCAGCCTGTTAGGAACCCGGTCCGCAGGCACCGGAATCGTGGCCTTGATCCCACGTCTGCGCAGGTAGGAGCGATTGCTGCGGGAGTCGTACGCCTTGTCTGCCCGCACCCGGTCGGGTCGCTTGCGCGGCCTGCCCAAACCGATCCGGGGAACCCGGATCGCTTCCAGGACGGGCTCGAACTGCGGGGAGTCGCCACGCTGTCCGGCCGTGATCACGAGAGCCAAGGGCTTCTGCCCCTGCTCCACCGCAAGGTGGATCTTGCTCGTCAGACCACCCCGGGAGCGTCCGAGTCCGTGGTTGCCCGGCTCGACGAAGACCCCGCCGGGCGGCTCCTTCTGGAAGTCCCCCTCTTTCGCCGCCCCGGCGGCGTGCTGGTGAGCACGGCAGACGGTGGAGTCGACGTTCACATCCCAGATGATCAGGCCCTTCGAGTCTGCCTCTGCCTGGAGCTGGGTGAGGATCCTCGCCCAGGTGCCGTCTCGCTGCCAGCGACGGAACAGGTCATAGACACGGTCCCACGGGCCAAATCTTTCTGGCACGTCCCGCCATGGGGCACCGGTTCGGGTCCGCCACCGTATGCCATCGATCAACTGCCGCCGCGTCCACAGTTGTGGACGCCCCAGCTTGATACCCCGCGGCAGCAACGGCTCAAGCCTGGCCCACTGCCCATTCGTCAGATCACCACGCATCACGACAGCTGATCGTCAACGAACAAGATCCACGTGCGAGACACCTCGGTGCCGGCCGTGACCGCGTCGTGGATCGCGGCCAGGGCGTAGGCGACGTCGAGCAGCCGGTAGGCCTGCGCGCGGGAGATGCCGCACTCCGCCCCGCAGTACGAGGCCCAACTGCTGTGGCCGAGAGGGACAGATTGCTCGCCGCCGCGACCCACGGCCTCAAGGCAACGGCTCGGTGAGTCCAGATCCACTCATCGGCCCTGCCTGCGCGCTCTCTGCGGGCAGCCGGGGCTCTCTGTTCCGTCCCGCCATTCGCCAGCAACCCAATACTTTCCACTCAAAGCGAGACAACGAATTGACCACTCTCGCAATCTTCACACCTCCTCCACACCACAAAGAAATTCGTCACGTTGAGTCACATTCAATTTCCCCCTTTTTGTGTTGTTTATGGCGTTTTGTGCAGCCTTATTTAAGATCTGGCTGGGTTATTCAATCGCGATTCCACGGCGCGCCTTCTCACATTCAGTGACCGGGGTGTCCAGTTTGGCCATCTAGGGGCAGTACGCCGCGATGGGGGATATTGCGCCAGCGTGGGGGCCGCCCTAACGATGGCTTCTTGGATTGAGCGCACGGCTACTCCCCCATGCAGCGGAATCGCGTGATGACACCTCAGATGCGTTTGGAACTTGGCGAGTTGTTTCCCTCCGAAGAGGTGGATCGCCGAATCAATAGCGAGCAGAATGGTCGTTTCGCGGCGATTGTGCCTTATTCATGATCTGTTAGATACTCGTCCAAATCGCATTGCTGAGAGCGGCGCCCGCGCAGAGTCTCTGGCAGACGTCGTCGCTGTGGTGGGTCTCGGAATGACTTATGGTCAGTCCACATCTGGAGGGGGGCCAGATCTGATGCCCCCTCTGGGCATCAACCATGCAGGGAGAAAGACGAAAATGTTTCGCATAGCTCCGCCCCGTGCCATTGCAGCCGCTCTGGGCGGCGCCATCCTCGCCGGTGTCATGGCGGGCTCGGCCTCTGCGGTCTCCTGGGGCACACTGACTGCTTCTTACGACGGGAAGAGCCGCGCGAGCGGCTACGGTGACTTCTACAACAGCGGAGCCACCTACGCGAAGAACAAGGTTTTGACCAAGGACCTTTCCGCAGACGGCAACACCGTCTACGCGGCGACGAATTTCCTTTTCTTCGGCGACACCTCCACCGGGGGTCAGGGCTGGGTGGACAACGGCTACGCGAGCACACCGGAGCACAACCACACCTACTACGTCACCAATTACCTGTCGAAGGGCCTCGACTCAAACAGCGAGAAGGCTCGTGGCGACATCAGAGTGTGTGTCCAGCTCGGGTTCCCCGTGTCCGACAGCTGCTCGGCCCATGCCTACCCCACGTTCAGCTACTGAGCCGGTAGGCGTCGAAAGCTTTAAGGGATTCTCTCTATGAACCACTCCCCTCGCGGGGAGCACGAGCCGTGCGGCAACACTGCCGCACGGCTTTGTGCCCGCGGCCTCATCGTCCGCTACCGCAACAAGAGCGTGCTGGATATCCCGTCGCTGACTCTGGGATCCGGGATCACTGCCCTCACCGGGGCGAACGGTGCCGGTAAGTCCACGCTCCTCAAGGTCTTTGCCCTCCTGGTGCCGCCCACGGCAGGGCAGATCGCCCTCGGCGATGACGACGTCACCCCTCGCAGCGCTGGCGCCGCCTACCGAAAGTCGGTGGGATACCTGCCGCAAAACGCCGATTTCCCGGGCCACTTCACTGTCGAGGAAGCGGTCACCTACTCGGCCTGGCTGCGCGGGATCAAGTCGCGCAACCGGCGGGAGGCAGTGCAGACGCTCATCGAGCGGCTCGACCTGGGCTCCCAAGCCGGCACTCGTCTGAAATTCCTCTCTGGAGGAAACCGGCAGCGGGCTTACATCGCACAGGCCATCGTCCATGACCCCGCGGTTCTGCTCCTGGATGAGCCGACTACCGGCATTGATGTGGAGCACCGGATCGAGTTGCGCGAGCTGCTCAGCCGCGTCGGCCGTGACCGTTGTGTCGTGATGAGCACGCACCACACCGAGGACATCGAACTCCTCTCACACCGGGTCGTATCGCTGCGCGAAGGGCGGGTGGTCTTCGACGGCACCCCGGCAGACCTCATCGGACAGGTGGAAGGCGCAGCCCAGAATGCTGCCGAACCCACCCCGGAGGCACGTGCCATCGAAATCGCCCTGCGCCGTATGGGAGGCACCGCGTGAACATCACCTCCCTGCTGATGCGGCGTTCTCTCGGCCGCACCCTGTTCCCTGTGTTCCTGGTTCTGGTGCTGCTCAACACGCTGCTGCGGTCGATGAACTGGCGCTACGAGTGGATGTGGGCGGTCTACCAGTACAACTTCACGGTGGTCCTGCTCGGCCCGCTGCTGGCCGGCGTCGCCGGGTGGGAGGGCTACCGGCTGGCCCGGTCCCGCCATTTCCTAAGCTCCCATCACCGTCCCATCGCGATGCTCACCTCGGCATGGGCAGCCTTGTTCGCCTGGTGCGCACTGGCATTCCTGCTGGGGCTTGGCGTGGTCTTCGCGATCACCGCGGCCGCAGGGACCCCCCAGTGGCCTGGGCTGCGTGGACTGCTCACTCCGATCCCCGCCCTGGCGCTGCTGGCCCTGGAGTGCGCCGGAGGCCTCGCCGCGGGATGGCTCTCCCACAGCCGGCTTGCCGCGCCGCTCGCCGCCATCGTCGTCTTCCTGGCCACTTTGCTCCTCTACACGAGCAGCTTCTCCGTCTTCGTCACCGTCGGGGGCGCGACCGGCTCTTTGATCGGCCTTCGGCCCAAGCTGGGCACACAGATGGCCCAGTCACTGTTCTTCACGCTCGCGACCCTGCTGGCACTTTTCGTCGGCGCCTGGCTCGCCAGTTGGTACCGCAGCCCCCGGTGGCCGGTGATGGCCCTCGTCTGTGCCCTCACCATCGGTTCCGCGGTCTACGCCACGTCCAGGGATCACCTCTACCTCGAGGCCCGCTCCGGTGACGTGGTGTGCTCGGGCAAGGCCCCTGAGATCTGCCTGGGCCGCAGCTACACGCGCTTCGAGCCCCAACTCAGGGCACACCTCACCCCCTACAACAAGGCCCTGGCCAGCATCGGGGTCACCGCGCCGGCCACCTACCGCCAGGACGCCACCTCCACCGGACGAGACCTCGGCCAACTCGACCTGGCCACGGTCACCGGGAAGACAGACGCGCTCGTGGACATGGTGCTGGGCACGTACTACGGATCCCGCTGCGAAATCCGCCCGGGCTCCGCCATGGAGAAGAACTACACCAACGCGCGCTTCTGGCTCGCCCAGTCCGTAGGCGCCGAGACCTATGACGATCGCGGCGTAGACCCAGTGATCGTCAAGGGAACGGTGCCAGAACGGACGAAGGCCGCACACGCGGCGTTTGCTGGGCTCATGGCCTGCCATGGCTGAGATCGCGAAAGGGGCCCTGCTGTACGTCCGCCGCTGGCGGCTCCATGTGCAGGCCCTGGCCGCAGTTGCGTGTGGTCTCCTGTGGCTTGCCGTGCCCCAGGACAAGTACGACGTCCCCGCCCGGGACGGAGTGACGGGCGCACTGTGGCCACTGGTACCAGGACTGTTCGCGGCAGTGCTTCCCCTCGCTCTGGGCACCGCAGCCGGCGTCGCCGAGCGACTGGCCCCGCATCCGTCACGCACCCGCCTGCTGGCAGTCGCCGCGATCGTGCTGCCCGCCCTAGCGATGGCCAGTTGCGGGGCCGTCACCAACAGCACGGTCGCCATGCGTAACACCATGCTCCTCACGGGCCTGGCCCTCTGCGGCAGTTGGCTCCTCCCCTCAGGAGCAGCGTGGGGGCCAGCCGTGCTCACACCCATGGTGATGTGGCTCGTGGGGACACGACCGTTCGGCTCGGTGGCCCCCTGGGCCGTCCTGCTCTTGCCCGGCGAGGTGACCTACGCCTGGACCGCGGCCGTAGTCCTCTTCTTCCTGGGAGCCGTCGTATACGTATGGCACGGTCCCCTCTGGGAGGAGCGAGCATAGGACTCTATGCCTGTACCACCCGGGCGATCGGCGGCCTGGGTCAGACATCGGACATTGGGCGAGGAGGGCTCCAAATGGGAGCCCTCCTCGCCCCCATTACCGAGAGGGTGGGTACACCGTCATTCGTCAGGGCAGCCACCGCCCGCCGCACCCCGACCCAGTGCCCCCGCCAGCGCTCACCCGGCCACCGCAACCGGTGAGCAGGCGTCATAAAGTAGCGACATGAATGAGAAGCGCCGCAACGAGGATGATGAGACGATGACCGGCATACCTGCCGATGACGTTGAGACGTCCGATGACGAGCCGGAGGACGAGCCAGCCGATGCATGGCTGGCTGTCGATGGTGATGCAGGCGGAGGCTGGTAGCCCAGCCCGGTCTCGCGCACGGAACCGGTTTTGGCTCAACTTCTGTGACCTTGCCCCGCAGGACTCAGACGCCATCCGCTTTCCGAACGTGGCGGCTGAGCACGGACGGCCCTCGCCGTGCTCGGCGATCCACTCACGCGCGCACGCGACGATGCGGCGCTGCCGGTCGGTTCAACCTTCGATGACAACGATCAACCTTCACTGGCACGGGAAATTTCCGCCCGCCCTGCTCCTCGGACACGTCGCTCCACAGGTCCGGTGCGACGACGATGGTCACTTCAGGGACGGACTTCAGCGCGGCCAGCCCCCACGCACCGTCCCCGTCCGTCCCTGCGGGGCCGTCCTGCGTGACCGTGCCGGCGACCGGGCACGTCGCAGGAATGTGGGCCAGCGTCGACAAGTCCGGGACTGGCCGTTCGCGCACGCATCGTGCTGGCGTGCGCGAACGGCTGGACCTACGCCTACGTCACGTCCTGCGAGGCGCCGTTCCGAGCGCATCAGCAGTCCCCGCATCCCCAGCCCGTAGTGCGCTGAAGATCCTGCTGGATCGATGCGGATGCAGTACCGACCAGTGGGCGGCACTCGCCTCCGCCAGGACCTTCGAGTGCGAGAGAAGATCGCCTTCGGCTACACCGTGGCTTCCCGCGTCGGTTTGTTGAGTGCCACTTCAGGATTGTCACGACGTGCCATATGCCGCTGGATCGCACGGCGCAGCACAAACCAAACCTCGCGGCAGCCAACACAGTAGCAATCCTGCATAAACACCAAGCTTAGCGAGGGATGCGCAAGTAGGATCCGTGCGATATTTTCACAAGCACAACTGGCCCGTGGATGGCGCGAATTTTGGAGACGGTTGTCTGCTCGCCCTCCACTTCGAGTCTATAGAAAGGCGGTCGCCGCCTAGTCGTTTCGAATCTTCTTTCGCCGACGAGATGCGCAGGTGGGTTATCCCAGGTGACGTTCTGCCCAGTCTCCATGCCGAAAAGGAACCCCATGCGCGGAATGTCGTTCGCATGACTCTGGTGATTGAATGGAATGAGTGAATCAGCCCTGTCTCCGGCATAGAGAAGTTGCTTGAGGACGGTTTCCATATTCGCATTGGTGCTGAAGTATGCGGAGATACTCAGGCTGCAGGAAACTTTATAGTCGTCTCCGGGACTCAGACTCCACCCACCGCCCTTTACGCACGCGTCTTGCACGATTGCGAGGCGCAGAGTCAAGGACGGGATTTCCGCGTAGGCGCGAACGATCTCTCTGAGCTGCTGTTCTCTATTATCACGTGCGGCTTGGGCCTGTCGGCCTCTCGCCCATCTGCGCACAGTCCAGGCTTTGGGCTGCCAAACAAAATTGTGCGCCCGGGCGATTACAGCGAGAGCGGTCGCCATAACCGCTTCTGCTGCTTTCCTGAGCAGGGGTCCTGGCGTCTTCATCGTGACGCTTTGACACGTGGCGGGCTCGTAGCGGCTGCTGCCGCGGCCGTGAGCGCGGTTTGAAGAGCCGTCCAAGCCACAACGGTGATGATGTCTGGGTTGCAGTCAACGAGATGAGGTGCGCTGAGAATGATCCACGCAAGTCCAGAGGCGAGGATAGTTAGGTGGTTTCCTCTGATCCTGGTCAGGTGGAGTCCCGTCCACGTGGCGAGGGGGACGAACAGCACGCCCACTATGTAGGCGGCGACGTGCTGCGTGGATCCGGCGAACCACGCATTGTGGTCGGCGGCCTCTTCCGCGGCTGCAGCGTGATCAGCCCACACGTACAGGCCTTCGAACAGTTTCCAACCAGCTAGCGTGGCACAGATGGTCACGACGGCTGCCTTTGCCGCACGTTGGAGGTAGGGGCTCATGCTCTCAGCGTCCTCCTGGGAATCGTCGTGTTGCATCCGTTCCGGTACTCAGGTGGCAGGGTGCCCGTGCTCAGACGCCCTGCCACCTGGTGCGTGTACTGCCCCTACCGATTGAGGGACGCTTCGAAGGCGTTGGCGTAGTTGATTGTGCCTGAGGTTTTCGGGTGGAAGGACTTCATGGACGGCTTCAGCAGGTTTGTCTCATCAGCCTTGGAACGGCCGGTGAAGACAAGGCCATGGATGGTCTCCGGGCTTCCGCAAACCGCTTGTCCGGAAAATGCGTTTCGCGGGTCAGCGAAGACGGCGTAGGTACCGGCATCGCTTGCGGCCCCTTTCATTTCCTCGGCGAGCCCGTCGGCCATCTCGTTCAGCCAAGGAGCTTCGTTTGCGCCGATACCTGGGGCACTTCCGCACTGGGCATTATTGTCGAAGAGGCGCGGGTAGCCCATGAGGACGATCTTCGCATTGTGCGCTTTCTCGTGAATCGCTTGGAGGGTCTTCGCGATTCTGGGTCGCACGACGCTGTGGGCCCATTCCGGCGCCCAGTCCCTGAGCACAGGTGTCCTATTGCCGGTCTCGTCTCCGGTGTCTGGGTCTACTTCGGGGATCGTGTCGTCCGGGCACGCCTTGAGGTTGGGAAGAATGCATTGCTGGAGGATGGCTGCGAACTGCATGTCATTGCCACCGATGGACAGGGAGACAAGCGTTGTGTTCTGGTCCAGGTATCCCTGCCGGATTTGTGGAAGTTCTCCGGAAAGGTCTTTGCTGAGGATGTCGTAGTGGCGGGCACCGGAACAGGCTATGAACTTATAGTCAAGCCGCGGGCTCCACGAGGTTTCCAGTTCCGCTGTCGTCTGGCTTTCGCCAGGAAGGACCGCGCGGCGAGACCAGGCCACTCGGGAGCGGTGGCAGGAGTTTGTAGCTCGGTCACCCGCAGCCTTGTTGTAGTAGTCCGACTCGGGGTCGTAGTCGTCGCCTCCCGGATCCGAGGCGCCCTCTCCGGAGGCGTAGGAGTCACCCATGGCAACCTCCACGTTCTTCGGTTTACCAGGAAGAGGTTGGAAGGCGACCGCGTCCCAGGCAACGTCCTCATCACCGGTGCCGTCCTCAGTGGCATTGGTGAGGGTGACGCTTGGGGTGCCCGTGAAGTGGAAGGCACCAATGCTGACCCAACGGTTGGCGCGCTGCTCCACGATGCGATGGGAGGACGTACTGTCAGAGCCTCCCACGACGTAGGCGGCCTGCCGCGTCTGCGCTCCGGTGTCAGGCACGTGCACCATGACCCGCGCCCAGGAGACGTCCTTCTCCAGGGTCCAGGTGCCCGTGACGGTCATCAGCCTCAGCCCGTTGTCACCGCCGAGGTGGGCGGTGTCGCGAGTGTGGGCGTACCAGAAGTGACCGTCGAGGCCACCGCCGATCTGATGCAAATCACCCTTGGCCTCGTACTGGCCAAGACCGGGGCCGGTCGCGGCAGGGTCGGCATTGAAGGTGAACTGGAAGTTGCCGGCGTCGGTTCCGGTCGTTCCGCATGAGCTATAGGTGTTCGTCTGGTCGGGCATGGAATGCACGATCAGCGAGTTGGGAGGCGTGCTGTTCTCGGTGTAACAGACGGGCGTGCCGTACTGGAGCCTGGTGCCGCGGCCCGGTTCGGCGATCAGAGTCTGGTACTTGATGTTCTCGAAGCCGCAAGTAGTGGCGCAGTCGCTCTTCCACGTGGCGTTGGATTCGTGCCACCAGTACTGGGTGTAACAGGCGGCGTCGGGGCAGTCGGGCGGGCTGGCGGAGTCGCAGTTGTTCTTCGTGTTGCAGAACGTGTCGAGCGACGGTGTGGCGTGGGCCCGGTTGTACGTCGCGCTACCCGGAGTGGTGTATGGGTCAGCGGTGCCGTTCCAGTAAGCAGGGCGGAAGCCGGCCGAGGAGAAGCCTGACTCTCCCGGCCAGTCCTGGCGGCCGGATGTGGCGTAGGAGTAGCCGGTGTCGGCGGACCAGGCGGCCCAACCCAGCACCTTCTCCTCGTACGGCCAGTCCTGCGGATGCGCGGCGTCCTTGACGGCATTCGGGTCGATGTCGGTGTTCATGAAGGCCAACCGGGACGGGGGGTAAACGGGGTTGGCAGGGTTGTTGTACCAGCCCAGGCCCCAGTTGCCGTTCGTGCCCTCGTCGGCGCGGGGGTTGAAGCCGAGGTTGTAGTTCCACAGGGCCGCGAACCAGTTCTCGACGCGGGAGGGATCGTCGTTGTTGACGGTGATCTTCTGGTCGGCCTTGTGTACCTCGTTCCACTTGTCGGCGAGGATGTACAGGGAGCCGGCGACGTTCACGGTGTAGTCCAGGGCGACGGCGCGCTGCGTGGCGGGGGCGAGTGCCTTCTCGCCTTCCTTCTCGTGTCCCGAGAGTCGCATGCCGTCGGTGACCTGCCCTACGCCGTATCCGCAGTCGGACTCGGCCCAGTTGATCTTCCAGTAGGCGGCGGGGTCGCCGCCCTTGTGGCCGTAGAAGCCGGCGTAGGAGGCCAAGGGGTTGCCCATTTGGCCGGGGATGGACCCCGGCTCTGCCTGCCACAGGTTGGACTCCTGAGCCATCACGCCCAGCAGTACGTTGGCCGGGATGCGTCCTCCTCCGGCCAACGCCGGTTTGGGGAAGAGGCCTTGAGGATCGACCGTGCCCACACCTGCCTGGTCACGCCACCCTCCCTGAGTGATGGGCGCAGCTACGTGGTCGTGCGGTCGGGGATCAGGCAGGTGCGGCGGGCAGCCGTCAGGTGCCTCGATCGCGTACCGATCTCCCACTAAAGAGAGCGAGTTGGCCAGCCGGAAAGCGCAAGCTGGTCGGCCTGGCCCTCCAGTCCGCGGGTCGCTCAGGCAAACAGGTCGTGGTCGACCTGTCCGGGGTGCACCACATGGGCGCACATCTGCTGGGCGAGCTGCTCAAGCCGGGACGCGGCGAAGGCCGGCTGCCCTGGCTGTGCGGACCGCTCAGCCCAATGTCTGAACGCACCCTCAAGGTGACCGGGACCGACAGTGTCTTCCGGATCTTTCCCACACTCCCTGATGCGACGGCCGCTGCCCGCATCTGACACACACAGGAGTTGCTCGAACGCCAACACCGAATACGGAAACAGAGAAGGGCCCGGCGCGCGAGGAAGTGCCGGGCCCTTCTCCCCAAGGGCGGTAGATGAGACGAGACCGGGGGGACGTAACCACCTACCGCCCTGCCAACCTAAGCGACCCCAGCACGGCAGACGCCCACGACGTCGGCGAACGCGTCGAACCCGCCACAGAACGCCGCCCGGACGGCGTAAGCAGGATCGGGACACTTGCCGCCGGAGCCAACGTCGTCGACTGCTTCACCGAGAGCTTCGACGGCACGTGCCGGGTCGACGACGCACCCGAGGATGCCGGATGCGATGACAGCCCACACGTGGCTGCCGTCCAAGTCGATTTCTTGCGGCGCGAGTTGGTGGCCGTCAGGGCACTCGAAGATGCCGTTGGAAAGAACACGGAGCAGTCGGGGTTCGGTGGCGCAGGTGCCGCAGGCGATCGCGTGCATCAGGCCCCTGAAGACACAGATCATCCGGCTGTCGCTGCCCTGCGGCAGCTTGGCCACACGAGCGGCCTCCTTCTCTGCGTGCGCCATCAATCGCTTGCCGGCGCCTAGCCAATTTGCCGGAGTCGAGTGGGCCGGTGGTCGCGATCCTGGGCTCGATGCGTGCGGTCGACGAAATCGGGCTCCCTTCCCCTAGCGCTGACAAGACACGACGTCAGGGGTGCTGTGTGGCATGAGGTGGGATACCTGATTCTGGTCGTGTCTCCACGGCTGAAGGTGCGTTAGGCAGGCGGCCGTCCGAACAGTGTCGAGGCTCTTCGCCACCGGGACGGCGCCCAGGCCCTGCTCTGGCAGGCCCCTCACGAACGCAAAGAAAGCGAGTCATGATCCTCATGAAGAAGACGCTTGCCGTCGCAGCTGTCACCGGTGCCGTCGTCCTGGGTGGCGCGGGCTTCGCGGCCGCCGACTCCGGCGCCGAAGGCTACGCGGTGGGCTCCCCCGGCGTGCTCTCCGGCAACCTGGTGCAGGCGCCCATCCACATTCCCCTCAACGTCTGCGGCAACACCGTCAACGTCATCGGGCTGCTCAACCCGACCTTCGGCAACGCCTGCGTCAACCGCTGACCTGACACAGCTCCCGGACAAAGCCCCGTCGGACCCCGTGTCTGCGGGGATGCTCGGCGGCAGGACTTCCTCCCCGGCCACCACGCCCCTGCATCGACAGCCACCGATGTCTGGCGGCAGCAGGTGAGGGGCCGGAGCCACTGCCGATGGCTCCGGCCATAGGAACGTTCGGTGCCGTCCGCGATGCGCCGTATGGAGGCGCCGCAAAGGCTACGGCCGGCCATGCTCCTGACCAGCCGTAGCCACGTCATGGAGCTCATGCCAGGGTTGGCGGGAGGACGCGGCAGGTGCTGCCGGGTGTGCGGTGATCCTGTGCCGGTGTCGATGGCGGCGCAGGCGTGTTCTGGGGCGGAGACAGCAGTGACCGGCCGGGGGCCTCTCACGTACCAGACAGTCACGGAGGACGGCCCCCGGCCGGTGTCTTTGCCGGGAACTGCCGGGACTACATCGGGTCGATGTCCGGCTGGCCCGTACCGCCTGCCCGCTCGCTCTGCTCCTTGAGCTCACGGGCCTTGTCCATCAGACGCTGACGCTCCTGCGGGTCCATGGCACGTTCCGCGGCCTGCTCCAGGTCCGCAGCCCGAGCACGCATCTGCTTCTGCTGGGCACGACCCGACTCGCCTGCAGCACTCATGATCACTCCTAGGGTGATGAGGAAGAGCGGGCCACAACAGCGAAACAGGACCCGTCACCCCCGGCATCTCGAGCAATCACCCACCGCTATCTACGCAGTTGGGAAGCCCACGCGGAACGACTTGCATAGCCGGTCCGGACACGGTCTGAGCCTCACGCCGACCTGATGGGAGACGCCGGGGGTGGCCGCGTAGTCGACCGCGCGTACTGCTCGCCCCAGAGGTAAAGTTAGGAGCGTAGCGGGAGACGCGTAAGTGCTCCGATCAGGAAGTTCCCGTGGGTGGCCCCATGGAGATGCCGGCCCCCTCTCCGGGGGGGGTTATCCCATGTCTGAGGCCCTTCAGAGGGGGGTCTTCCAGGGCGTACAGGACGGCTGCCATCACAGGTGCGCGCCCTGCGGGGCCCGTCAGGGAAACAGCTGGTTTCGGCACGCGCCCGTTCGCACTGGATCGAGCGCATGCCGGCACCCGGGCGCGGGTGCGTCGTCAGGTGGTTGGGGGCACGGCGCGGGTCAGGGGTTCGAGGTCGCCGTAGAGGGCAGCGTGCAGGGCGGCGGCCAGTTCACGGGCCCGTACCTCGCCGTCCATATCGTGCAGGTCGAAGGTGACGGGGCCGGCGGAGGAGTCGGGACGGATCTCCTTGGAGTGGATGAGGCGGATGACGGCCTCGCGCACCGCGTTGTACACGGCGGGGTCGATGGTGTGCTGCGGGGCGGTGAGCGCGTCGGCCTTGACCGTCCACGGCGGGTTAGGCCCGCCCTGTTGCTCGACCGCGATGAACACGACGCGCTGATCCCGGGCCGCCTGACAGGCGGCCTCGAACGCTTCCAGACCGGTCGCGTCCGGGATCCGGTCCGCGGGGCACGGCGTCGGCAACGGCTCCATATGACAAGCATCCTCCCAGGAGACAGGCCAAGGCGCCGTGCGGTGACGCGGAGGTGTCCACGCGGGCAAAGCAATCGTTGTGATGGTGCGCGACAAACGGCTTCTGGCTCCCCCTCCCCCGGACCGTGCGAACCAGGGCCCTGGCCTGCCCCCTTTCGGGGCGTGGCCAGGGCTTTGCGCTGGGGGGGCGGTGTTCCGGGCAACCGGCCGATCTGGTGGACTGGTGGGGCTACTGCCGTGCCGGGGCCCCACGGGGGTGGCCCCGGCACGGCAGCCCTGGAGCCGCGGTGCCTTGCGGCTCCAGGGGAGCGGTGCGGGCGCGGCGGGGGCCACGCCCGCACCGCGCGGACGACGCCCTTGCCGCAACCACGAGCCGAACGGCCGCCATCGGGGCCGGATCACCGACCCCGGCATGGCCCCAGAGCGCGACGCGACCCGCCGAGAGCCGCCGTGAGCTGCGACAACGCAGCCCAACTGTCACCCTGGAGAGCCGGGCAGCGCCGCGCCGGCCCGCCGGGACCAAGTAGGGCCCGAAACCACGGCAGGCGGAGGCCCTCATGCTGATCAGTCACAGCGTCGACGGCGACACCCTGCGCCTGACCGTGCACCACAGCATCGACGTCAACACCCGGGCCGCAGCCGCTGTAGAGCTCGAGGCCCTCGTCCACACCCACCGACCCCGCCGCGTGAGCGTCCAGGTCCCCGCCGGAGAACCGACGCCCGCCACGCTCAGCGTCATCGTGCGCGCCCACCGCATGTGCAAGGGCCTCGACATTCCCCTCAGCCTGACCGGAGCCACCACGGCAGCCCAGCGCCTGTTCGTCGCGAACACCGTGTAGAGGCCTGGGGGTGGGGTTGCCGGACCGGAAGGGGCCCAACCTGACCGGCCGGTCCGGCAGCCTCGGTGACCGGGCAGGTGCGGCGAGGCTGCCGGCCGGTACAGCGGGTGCGGGGATGAGGGAGAGCACCGCACCACGCTGGCCTATCGGGTGGGCCACGGGCACCCATCTGCCAGCCTGACCCACTCCCGGTCCACCTGTCCGGGCACGACACGCCCCTCCGCCTTCCAGCGGGTGGCCAGCTGCGTGAAGATCGGCTCACCCGGCGAAGGGGGAATCGTTTCCTCGCGGCCGGTGACCGGGGCGGGCTGCTGGGTTGTCGTGGTCACACAGTTCTAACGCGCGAATCTCAGTCACCTGGATGCCTCCACGTGACGCTTTAGTGGCTCCGGTCCCACGGATCGGATACGAGACGGTCGGCGTCGGCCTCGGTCGCGGCTTGTCCCAATCCGGGAACTTCACCGGATACACGGCCGTCGACCGCGGCCGGGGCACCTTCTCTTCCGAGCGGTCTGCGCTGGTGCTGCCGGTGGTGCCGGCGAAGCCGACAGCCACCAAGGTGATAGCGGCCAGGACACTCATCTCCCGCCGCGCGCCGGGCGCCCATCGTGAGTGCTCCCGCACCCTCGCGCCTCCGCCCGGAAATACTCTCGCACACGCACCACTGACTGCTCCCCCATCCAGTCCGGTGCGCCCCTCGCGCACGGGACCCACCAGCAAAGCAAAGCCACCACTGACAACGCATCAGCAATCGTGGGGAGTTGTGGTTGCAAGGGTGGCTGCGGAGGTCTAAGCGGGAGTCGTTTCGCGGTGTGTTGGGGAGTCACCGAGAGTGTCTTGGCGTGATCAATCGCGATCGCTATTGATGTCACCGATCTCCTAAAATCACAAAAGGTGACAACATGGACAATGTGGGGCATTGGCGCGGCCGTACAGGAGACCCGTTCACCGGTCACGGCAGTGTCCGGCCGCTCCCGGGCGACCGAGCACCGGAAAGGAGTCCCTCATGGCCAACATCAACGTCGCGCTGCACGTACAGGTCGAGGCCCAGCCCGGGAAGGAGGAAGAGGTCGCCGCCTTTCTCCGCGACGGCCTTGCCATCGTGCAGGAGGAGCCCGACACCGTCGCCTGGTTCGCCGTACGCCTGAGCCCGTCCACCTTCGCCATCTTCGACGCCTTCCCCCACGACGACGCACGCCAGGCCCACCTCGCCGGCCGCCTGGGCAGCGCCCTGACGGAACGAGCCGGTGAACTGTTCGCCCAACCGCCTTCCGTCGAGCAACTCGACGTCCTCGCCCACAAACTCCCCTGAAGACCAGACTGCCTTGTCCACGCCCGGCGCGTCGGACTGGTCCCAGCCGGCGCCACCGCACCGGATTGGGCCGTCATGGGGTGGGCCTGCCGTGCGCATCGGAGCACGCGAGGTTCGGCCCGGTAGGCGGAGGCGCGCGGGGTCGGGATACACCAGGCTGCGGGTACACAACCGCAGCAGAAAGGACCTTGGCATGACCATCAAGACGGAGTCCGTGTCCCTGGAGGACGCCCGGCGGGTCGTCGCTGCGGGGGAGGCCAAGGCCGACGAGATCGGCTCGCCGAGCAACATCGCCGTCGTCGACGTCGGCGGCAACCTCGTCGCGCACATCCGTATGGACGAGGCCTGGATCGGGAGCGTCGACATCTCCATCTGCAAGGCCTTCACGTCCCGGGCCTTCGACATCAGTACCGCCGACCTGGCCGCCAACGCGGGTCCCGGTGAGCAGTTCTTCGGGATCAACGCATCCAACAACGGACGCATCATGATTTTCGCGGGCGGTGTCCCGCTGCGGCACGGCGGCCGGATCGTCGGCGCCGTGGGCGTCAGCGGCGGCAGCGGTGAGCAGGACCAGACCGTGGCCGAGGCTGCGGCGACGGCATTCTGACGATTGGCCCCGCCATGCCGTGATCAGCGGAGCCCTCAGCGCGGCCGCTCGTTGGCATCCGTCAGCACACCTCCTTCAACCGGCAGCTGTGCGGGCTGATCGAGCAGGGCAAGGCCAAGCCGTCCTGGATCGTCTCCTCTCCCAGGAGCTGTCGCTGGACCGGGCCCCGGCCTTACCCGCACTTCGGCCACCGCGAGGACGGTTGGACCAAGGTCCTCCTCCACCTCGACGGCAGCTGAGCGGCGGCAGCGCGGACCCGAACCGGTCCCCCGCCGACAACCGGAAGGAACCACGCAACATGACCAACGAACTGCACGGCAGGAAGGTCGCAATCCTGGCCACGGACGGCGTTGAGCGCGTCGAGCTCGAAGAGCCTCTCGGCGCACTGCTGGGCGCTGGAGCGCAGGCCGAACTCCTCTCCCTCCACACCGGCGAGATCAACGCGCGCCAGATGGACATCGACCCGGCCGGAACCTTTACCGTGGACAAGAAGGTCGCTGACGCCCGTGTGGGCGACTACGAGGCGCTCCTGCTGCCCGGCGGCACCATGAACCCCGACCAGCTGCGCACCGACCCCGACGCCGTCGCCTTCGTGAGGGAGTTCGTGGAGACCGGGAAACCCGTTGCCACCATCTGCCACGGACCTTGGATCCTGGCGGAGGCGGGCGTGCTGCGCGGTCGCCGCCTCACCTCATGGCCCAGCATTCGTACTGACCTGCGCAACGCCGGCGCCGAGGTCGTCGACGAGGAGGTCGTGATCGACGGCCAGCTGATCTCCAGCCGCGGCCCGCAGGACCTCCCCGCCTTCTGCAAGGCGATCATCGAACGCTTCGCCGCCGCACTGCAACCCGCCTGACAGGACACCGTGAGCCTCGGGCGGACCTGCCCAGATGGAGATGACGTGCTTGACCGGGAGCGTGGCACGCAGCGTTAGTGCGATGGCACGCGGCATAGAAGGTCCGGTTCCGGCATGCGCACGTTGGGTGGCAGCCCTACGTTGGGAAAGCCGTCGCAAAGCCACCGAAATGACCGCCGGCACTTCCACGGCCGAATCGCCGTGGATCAGCAGAGGAGATCGTCATGGCAAGCAGCAACCGCGCCGTCACCTTCCAGAACCCGAAAGACATGCGCGTCGAGTCCCTGGACTTCCCGAAGCTTCAGATGCCGAACGGGAAAAAGGCCCCGCACGGCGTCATCCTCAGAATCGTCGCCACCAACATCTGCGGTAGCGACCTGCACATCTACCGCGGGTCCTTCCCTGTGCCCCAGGGCATGGTGATGGGGCACGAGATGACCGGGGAGGTCATCGAGGTCGGCCCCGACGTCGAGTTCCTCAGTGAGGGCGACCTCGTCTCCGTTCCGTTCAACGTCGCCTGCGGCCGATGTCGCAACTGCAGGGCGCGCCGGACCGACGTGTGTGAGACCACGAACCCCAAGGTGTCCTGCGGAGCGTACGGCTTCAACCTGGGCGACTGGACCGGCGGCCAGGCCGAGTACCTGTTCGTCCCGTACGCCGACTTCCAGCTCCTTCGCTTCCCGGACAGGGACCAGGCCATGGAGAAGATCCGTGACCTGGCGCTGCTCTCGGACATCCTGCCCACCGCGTTCCACGGCCTCATGGAGGCCGGTGCCAAGGCGGGCTCGACCGTGTACATCGCCGGCGCCGGCCCGGTCGGCCGCTGCGGCGCAGCAGCGGCGCGCCTCCTCGGGGCGTCCTGCATCATCGTCGGTGACTACCACAAGGACCGCCTGGAGCTGGTGAAGAAGAACGGCTGCGAGACGATCGACCTGAGCCAGGACGCAGCGCTCACCGACCAGATCGAGGTCATCCTGGGCGAACCCATGGTCGACTGCGCAGTCGACTACGTCGGCACCGAGGCACACGGCATCGGCCGCGAGGCCAAGGACATGGACCCGGCCTACGCCCTCAACCAGGTGATCGACGCCACCCGCGCGGGCGGAGCTACCGGAGTCATCGGGGTCTACGGCGCCGACCCGCTCGCGAAGTCGAAGGCCGAGCAAGAGGGAACGTACCCGCTCGACTTCGGCAAGGCCTGGATCAAGTCGCCGCGGATCTCCGCCGGGCAGGCACCGATCATGCACTACAACCGCGAGCTGATGATGGCGATCCTGTGGGACCGCATGCCCTACTTGAGCGCCATGCTCAACACGAAGGTGATCAGCCTCGACGACGCCCCCGACGCCTACGCGACCTTCGACACGGGAGTGTCCGAAAAGTTCATCATCGACCCCCACGGCCTCATTCCCGCCTGAGGAAACACACAAAACCAGGCCAGGGCGTACGGAAGCACCGGACGCAAGCGATCAGCTTGGCCGAGATGCACCCGGAGCGGTGGCAATGGACGCTGGAGGCATGAGGGCCCTGTGGTCCGGCGTGATCCAGTTCGGGCTGGTCGTGCTCCCCGTGAAGCTGTTCTCGGCGACAGAGGAGCACAAAGTCCGGCTGCGGGAGATCCATGCCGCGGACAGCGGCCGGGTGCAGCACCGGCGGTTCTGTGAGGCCGAGGACCGTGAAATCGGGTACGAGGAGGTCGGGCGCGGCTGGGAGCTGCCGGACGGGCAGTTGGTGCCGCTCACGGATGAGGACCTGGCGTGTCTGCCGCTGGCGACCCGGCACGTCGTTCAGGTGCTCGGCTTCGTGCCTTGGCAGGACATCGACCCGATCTCGTTCAGCAGGCCGTACTACGTCGGTCCCGACGGGCCGCCGACGGAGCGGGCGTACGCGCTGCTCGTCGAGGCGCTCGCCCGCACCGGGCAGGCTGCCGGCGGAGGAGTCGGGACGGATCTTCCCGGAGTGGATCAGGCGGATGACGGCCTCGCGCACCGCGTTGTACACGGCGGGGTCGATGGTGTGCTGGGGGGCGGTGAGCGCGTCGGCCTTGACCGCCCACAGCGGGCCCTGTTGCTCGACCCCGATGAACACAGCCCCCTGTTCTTTGGCCACCTTGCATCCTGCGGCCAGGGCGTCCATGCCGGTCGGCTACTCCCCCGTCCAGGCGTCCCGTGCGCCCTTGCGCGCACCGGACCCACCAGGAAACCAGCTGTCACTGACAACGCATCAGGAATGGTGGGGAGTTGTGGTTCCCAGGGAGCAGATCCGGTCACGGTCTGCCCCTCTGTGCCCACCGTGTTCTGACCTGACGAAAGACGCCGGGAGCGGCCCCGTCGCCAACGCGCGTCCTGCGCGGCCCAGAGGTAACCTTAAGAGAGAAAGCGGCACACGCGAGGTGCTCTGACCAGGGAAAACCCCTGTGGACGGTCATGGAAATGCCCCCTCTGCTGAGGGGGCATTTCCATGCCTGGCGCCCCGCAGAGGAGGTTGCCGGTCAGAGATCGAAGACGGCGCGCAGGGCCTGGTCGACGCTGCGGGCCATGCAGCGGCGGCGGTCACCGGGCGGTGCCGTGCACGGCGCGGCGGTCGCCGGATGCATGGTCACTCGAATGGCCGTGTCGCGCAGGCGGTAGCAAGGGTGGCTGCGTGAGGATCAGCGAGAGCCCCGCCCGGAGCGTTCCGCGCCTCTTCCAGCCGGGCGGGCTCCATCAGTTGAGGCTGGTCGCGCTCGGCGTCCCACCGGGGCTCTACGGCTCGGGATGCGCCTCGCCGGCCCGAGCCTTCGCCTTCACATCCGCCTCGGCCTCGTGCCGGGCGATGCCCTGCTCCTTCGCGTACTGGGTGACCGCGGCCTGCGTGTCCCGGGCCAGGTCCCGCCAGGCGCGCCAGGCCGTCTCATACGTCGCCGTCTGCGTTTCGGCCCAGTCCGCCGCGGTGGGCGGGCCGTACTCGTCGCGCAGGCGCAGAACCTCGCGGTGCGCCGCGTTCGCCGCCTGCTGTCTCTCGACCAGTTCATCGAAGGTGTGTGCCACCAGCGGATCTTAAGACGCTGCCAGGGCAGCCCAGCAGATCACGCGACCGGCACGTACGGGAGCACGGTCGCGCGCTGCGCCTGCGTCGATAGTGGTGCCTGCGAGCGGGAGCACCAAGAAGGTGCGGCCCGGACGAACACTTGGCGAGCGAGGGCTTGGGGCCACGTGTTCGCCTCGCAGGACGTCGAGGCGGCACCGTTCACAGGACGGTGCCGTTAAGGGCGCGGCGGTCGCCGGAGATCGCGTAGCGGCGGGCGGCGAGGGCGTGGTCGAGGCCTTCGCCGATCTCCTCACACAGCGGCGCCAGGACGTGGGCCGCCGCCGCGTCGGACAGGTGAGCCGGGGCGACCTCGAGCATCAGCTCGCCGACCTGGTGGGTGCCGGCGGCGAGGTCGTCGACCACGGCGCGCAGCGCGGCAAGCGCGGGATCCGCCGACGGACAGACCGGCGGCGGGGACGGTGTGGCGCGGATGTCGTGGACGGCTTGGCGGACCACCTCGCGCACGGCCGGCTCGTCGAGGGGGTTTTCGCCGTTGTGAGTGAGCGTGGCGAGGCGGCGGGTGATCAGCTGGGCGACGTCGCCGCGGCGGGCGCAGACGTCGACCAGGGCGCGCTGGGACAGGCCGTAGTCGAGCGCGGCTTCGGCGACGGGGTCGGTGTCTCGTGTGCGAGACGGATCGGTGCTCGCCGTGACGGCGCCGTGGATGGCGGCCTGGGCGTGGGCGACGTCGAGGAGCCGGTAGGCCTGCGCGCGGGAGATGCCGAACTCCGCCCCGCAGTAGGAGGCCCAGCCGCTGTGGCCGAGGGGGAGCCAGATGCGGGCGGCGTGCGCGTCACGGACCCGGGCGGCCAGCGTCGCCACCGAGCGCACCACACCGTCCATCGCCGCGCGCAGCCCGGCTGTGATCTGCCGGGCGCGGTCCACGCCCGGCAGATCACAGCCGGGCTGCGCCGGTCCGGCAACGTGCCCCTGGTGGCGGTCGTCCATGCCTCCATCGTCCTCCGCACGGGCAGACCGGACCAGGGCGTACGGAAGCATTCGGGCCACGGTGCGGCCCGGGTTCAGAGGTCGAGGACGGCTTGTAGGGCCTGGTCGACGCGGGCCATCGTGGCCGGGTCGAGGGCGCCGCGGTAGGTCGCCTCCGCGAAGCGGACGGTGCGCAGTTGCTGGAGGTTCACCGCGACCGCTGTGCTGGGGATCGGGTCGCGGATGACGACCGACATCGCGGTGTCGGGGTAACGGCCGGCGGGGTGCAGCACGAGGGCGAGGACGGCCCCGCACGCCTCGTCGAGACCGGTCGGGGAGACGACCAGGACGTGACGGTCGTCGGGCGGGGTCCAGACGTCGCCGCGCTTGATCTCCTGGCTCAAAGGGTGTCGCCCTCGCCCGCCAGGTCCTGGCCCAGGCCGAGGGCTGCGAGCTGGTGGCCGGCATCGAGGAGGGCGGCGCGCCGGGCGGCACGCACGATGTAGGCATTCACGCTCAGGCCGTCCGCCTGCGCTGCCTGCCTGATCACGGGAGCCAGCTCGTCGGGGACGCGCAGCGTCATCGTGGTGATCGACATGGCACCAAGATAGCCACCACATAGCGGTGGCGTCAGGTGAAGCAACTGTGATCGGGCTGATCCGGACTGCTCGGACTTTCCACGGAAAATCCGGCTCCGGCCGACCCGGCAGCTCACCCAGAAAATCGAACATGTGCTCTAATCAAGTATGAGCACCATCGCCCCGTCGTATGCCCTGACCGACCGACAGCGCCGCATCGTCGCGTGCGCGCGTGAATGGATCACCGAGCACGGCGAGGCACCGTCCATGCGCGAGCTCGGCGCGGCCGTGGGACTGACGAGCACATCCAGCGTCGCGTATCAGCTGCGGCGGCTGCGGGAGCGCATGGTCGTGGAAACCAGGGGCCGGCGCAGCGACCGGTGCCCGCACTGCGGGAAGTGATCCGGACCAACCCCGCCCGCCCCGCCCACCGTGTCTGGGAGGATGGGCGCATGACGCAGACGACGACGGACGGGCGGCTGCGGGACCTGGAGGCCGAGGCGTTCCGCACGGGCCGCACGCTGGCGGAGCACAGCCAGGACCTGGGGGACATCAAGGCCCAGCAGCGCACGGCGTTTTCGAACATCGACTCCCTGGCGGACGCGATCGGCGCGCCCGGTGGTCCCTCACGCAGCGGCTCGACTCGATCGAGGGCGAGCTGGGCAACGTGAAGCGGCTGTTGCGAGCGCTCGCCCGGGCCCAGGGCATCGATCCCGACGCCGAGTAGAGGTCCCGCCGGCCTCACGCTCAGGGCCGCTCCGAACGTCAGCAGGGCCTGGGTACGCATCGCATACCAGGCCCTGCTTGCGCTGCGGGTTGTCACGCGCCGATGCCGACCGAGGAGACGTCGGCGTAGGTGCAGCCGTTCGCGCACGCCAGCACGATGCGTGCGCGAACGGCCAGTCCCTGGGCGGTCGAGCGGCGCTTGGCCCAGCTCTCCAGCGTCAGCCGCTCGGCCTCCGACAACACGACAGGTTCCAGCCGGGTATCGCCCATCCGCGCAGCACAGCGCGAGCGCGCTACCCGCCGCAGCAGAACGCCGCAATCTGTACGTCCTCGTCCTGCGAGGCGCCGTTCCTAGCGCATCAGCAGTCCCCGCATCCCCAGCCCGTAGTGCACGCGCAGCCGGTGCAGCTCCCACAGGCCCACCGCCGTGACGGAGAGCGGGGCGCCCAGAATAAACACGTAGTGGGGTCAGGTGCGGCGGTGGCTGGTGTAGTAGCTGCCGACCTGCTCGTGGTACCCGGCGTCACCGACGTGCTTGTCCCTGTCGAACTCGGGCGAGCCCTTGATCTGATCCTTGGTGAGGTCGACGAAGACCTTCCGCTCCGTCTGGTCCACGGTGCGCACCGTGCCGGCGGGCAGCAGGACGTGCTTACCGAAGATCCAGACACCGGTGTCGACGACGAGGTACGCGGAGTCGACGTCGTCCGAGTGCTTGTCGACCTTGCCGATACTGCCGTCGGTGGCCTCGACCTTGTAACCGATCAGGTCGATCCCCGCAGTGTGGCCGGCGGTCGGCTGGTAGCCCCAGATGCTGTCACTCATAAAACGGCTCCCTCATCAGAATTTACTGCTCCACAGATGAAGCGGTGGAGTCGGATCGGCGTACCCCTAAATTGCGGTGACGCGCTCTCTGAAGACCGCGTGCCCTGCGTAGCGGACCCCACACATTTACACGGCGCGAAATTAAGTGTGGCCCGACGCGCCGTCCTGGGAGGTCATGGTTCCTGACAGCGCGTCCGGCCACACATCCCGTATGCCCCTGATTGAGCACACCATTACTTCTCATTTCTTCTCGTAATCGGCAGCAGACATGCGGGTGGGCCACGACGAAGATCCGTCGCGGCCCACCCGCATGAGGCTGTGCTGTTCAGGCTGGCCTACCAGCGGTACCAGCGGCCGCGCTTGCCGCCGTGCGCGGCCGGCCGGATCACGAAGCCGAGCAGCCACACCACCAGCACGATGACGGCGATCCACCACAGGGCCTTCAACGCGAAACCGGCACCGAAGAGAATCAGGGCGAGCAGAAGAACAAGAATGATGGGAACCATGAATATCAACCTCCGAGCAATCATGTGCCCAGCAAAAATCCCACCACGCCTCAAAATCGCGTTCGTTTACTCCGCTCCAACGCGGGGAGTGGTATTCACCAAATAGTGAGGTCATACATAAGGGGCTTGGGTGCGGAAAACGCCCGCGCTTACAGATACCGGCGCCCCACGCAGCAGGGACGCTCCTACCAGGCTTCCTTCGCCGTGTTTCGTTTTCCTGCCGGGCAAAAGGCGCATGCGCACGCCGTGCCGGGGCAGGAGCCGATTCGAGACGAGTGCACCACTAGGGGAGGGACGGGACATGGCAGCGACTTCTGCGCCGATCACCCAGACCGTGCGGATCGGGGGAGAAGCCGCGCCAGGAACGGGAGCTGCCGCCTGCGGTGAGCTGCCCTGGATCGAGGACGCGGGCACCGTGGCGCCCAAGGACGCCCGGGCTCTGTCGAAGCTGTTCTTCGACCGGCTCGACGTCCTGGAGGAGGGCACGCAGGCGCACCATTACGCGCGCAACACCCTCCTCGAGATGAACCTCTCCCTGGTCCAGTTCGTCGCGCGCCGGTTCCGTAACCGTGGCAGCGGCGAGATGGAGGACATCGTCCAGGTCGGCACGGTCGGCCTGATCAAGGCGATCGACCGGTTCGACCTGTCCCGCGAGGTCGAGTTCACCAGCTTCGCCGTTCCCTGCATCGTCGGGGAGATCAAACGCTTCTTCCGCGACACCACGTGGGCCGTCCACGTCCCCGCCGCCTGCAGGAACTGCGGGTGGACCTCGCGCAGGCCACAGAGCAGCTCGCCGCCGACCAGGACCGTGAACCGACCGTCAAGGAGCTCGCCGCACACCTGCAGCTGAGCCAGGACGAGGTCATCGAGGGAATCGTCGCCTCCAACGGCTATACCGCCGGCTCCCTGGACATGCCGGCCGACGGCGGGGACAACCCCGGCGCCACCCGCTCCTACGCCGACGTGATCGGCGACGTCGACCCCGCCATGGAAGCCACCGACAACCTCCACATTCTGGCCCCCCTGCTGGACAAGCTCGAGACCCGTGATCGGCGCATCATCGAGATGCGCTTCGGCCAGGAGATGACCCAGACCCAGATCGGCGCGGAACTGGGCATCTCCCAGATGCACGTCTCACGACTCCTCACCCGCGTCCTCACCCACCTCCGCACCGGCATGCTCGCCTGAAACTCCCCCGGGCGAACCGTGACGTGGCCTTGCCCGGACACAGCACAGGCCCCATCACCCCCGTAGGAGAATCCGTGCTGATGCCCCACCCCGCGATACTGCAAAAGCTTCTCGAGCAGTACAAGACACTCCTCGCCCTAGAGACCGAGAACGGCACCGTCCCCCTCCGACGCGAACTCGACGACGTCACCTACACCCTCTGCGTCTCC
This sequence comes from Streptomyces longhuiensis, assembly GCF_020616555.1. Taxonomy (NCBI): domain Bacteria; kingdom Bacillati; phylum Actinomycetota; class Actinomycetes; order Kitasatosporales; family Streptomycetaceae; genus Streptomyces; species Streptomyces longhuiensis. The sequence goes on from NZ_CP085174.1 coordinate 78,813, forward strand.
ACCGGCACCCTCACCATCAAAGCGGCCCTCACCGCGGCACAACAGCAACTGGACGCCCACCTCACCGACCCCGCGCCCACACAGCGCGCGGCGCCAGGCGGCATACAGCTCACGGCCTGACCGCCTTCTACGCCCAGTCGACGACGCGCTTCACCACGAGTCGGAGCTGTCGTCACAACTGTCCGCTGGCTTCTCCCGTGATGGGGTCGAGGACGCGGGAGCCCAGCGGGTCTACACGTCACCGGCGCACTACTGCATCGACCACACGCACTCGCCTCACCACCTCCAGCATGACCCTGTGCGGGATCGAAACGGGCGAGCAGGCATCAGGCGAGGCGGTACCTGGTCCACACCACGTTCACGCAGACGGGCTGCCGCCCGATCATGGTCGCTGCGTTCGGAAACCCCTGCACCCGCCGGATTCCGGCGGGCACCGCCGATCGGTGCTCGTCCACAACTTCCCGGTCAAGGGTTCGTTGGGCTCAGCGAAACGCCCAGCCCATGACCGGAAGGTGTCGTCGTGACCAGTGCCATCTCAGTGGAAGACCGCTGTATCGACGCATTCAACAATCTCAAGAGGAGCCGGCACGTCACCACCGTGCTGTACCGGCTCAACGACAACCTGGACACCCTCACCCTGGACTTCGAAGGCAATCTCACCCACGACGAACTCCTCAAAACCCTGCCGTCCGATCCCCGCTTCGTGGCCTACGAACTGTGCTTCGCCGACCGGGACGGCAGCCGCAAAGAGGCGATCCTGCTGATCTCCTGGACCCCCCGGGGCACCAGTGCCGAGCAAGGGACAGCACAGGCCACCTGCTACGCCACCCTCAGAAACCAGCTCGACGGCGTCAACCTCTTCATCGAGGCTGCGACCGAGTCGGATCTGGAGTACAACCACCTCGTCCACGTCGCCCGGGCTTAACTCACTGCCGGTGATGCCTCGTCGCGCAACAGGACAAATCAGCAAGTGAGGCCCAAAGGCCGAACTGACCGACGTTCACCTTGCCGGCAGGCGGCTGCCGACCGGCGGGGCATGGATGCACTGCAGACAGACAGCACGACATGACACGCCCGCACAAATAGGGATCTATCTCGAGGCCGTCCAGGCATCCTGGCCCCTGATACAGCAGAGCAGTCCTGCAGCCCATGCCTCACGCCGGAGGAGGACTCACCGTGGAGCCGGAGCACGAGGCGGCACCGGAGCCGGTCGGCCGGATTCACGCGGCGCGGCTGGCCGAGGACCTGCGTGTAGCCACCGGTGAGGCGCGGCAGGCCGCGATGGTCCTGGTCGCACTGGTGCGAGACGCCCACCGGGCTCTCACTGACGCGGAGCGGCACCAGGCCGACACGAAGGCAGTCCGTTACCTGATCGAGGAAATGGTCGCGGCAGGCGGGCGGCTGGGCCAGATCGCCCTCGAACTCGCCCCCGCCCACCTGTCCGACCGGGAAGCCGCCGGCACCGTTCTCGCCCAGTACGCCCACGACATCGGCTGCGACATGGAAACCGTCCTCGCCACGCGCCGCTACGCACTCACCGGCAACCGCAGCGCACTGGAAGGCACCTGGATCCGCACTCTCTGAATCGAGGTCGCCGGCATGCACTTCAGGGCTGCACCCGGCGGAGCGGGTACAGCCCTGAAGATTCCACGAGTTGGTGCAGGTGAGTGGTCAGGTCAGCTGGTGTGGGCCTTGCTGTGCGCCATGCCCATCGCGTGCGCCTGGCCGGAGTCGCCGCCGCGGGCACCGTGGCCGCCATCGGTCCAGGACGTGTTCCACGCGTCACCCGTGCTGCCGGTGTGGCCGGTCATGCCCGATTCACCGGACGTGGCCCAGGCGCCCTGCTTGCTGTCCTGGTGCTTCCAGCCTCCGTGGTGGCCACCTTGGTTGTGACCGCCGAGGATCGAGATGGTGCCGGCCTGGTTGCCGCCGGTGGCCCCGGAGTCACCCGAGTTGCCGCTGTTCCCGGACTGGGCCCTGTTGTTGCTGGTGGCGCTGCCACCGTCGCCGCCACGGCCGGTGCCGCCCGAGCGGGCGCCGGTGCGGTTGTCGGCCTGCGAAGAGGTGTTGTTGCTGCTGGAACGCTCGTGGTGACGGGTCCAGCCCCAGCGGTGCGAAGACTTCTGCTGCTTGGCATAGGCCCTGCTGTGCGCCATACCGGTCGCGTGCGCCGCACCGGAGTCGCCACCACGGGCACCTTGCCGCCGGACGTCCAGGACTTGTTCCACGCGTCACCCGTGCAGCCGGTCTTGCCGGTGTTCCCGGAGTCGCCCGAGGTCGCGGAGGCCTTCGAGCCGCCGCTCATCCAGCTGTGGCCCCAGTCCGAGGCGCCCCAGCCATGACCACCGCCGCGGTGGCCGCTGTTGCTGCCGAGGATGGCGATGGTGCCGGCCTGGTTGCCGCCGGTGGAACCCGAGTCGCCCGAGTTGCCGCTGTTCCCGGACTGGGCCTGGTTGTTGCTGATGGCGTTGCCGCCGTCGCCGCCACGGCCGGTGTCACCCGAGCGGGCGCCGGTGCGGTTGTCGGCCTGCGAAGAGGCGTCGCTGCTGCTGGAACCGCCGTGGCCCCAGCTGCCAAAGGCGGGCAGGATCCGGTACTGGCCCTCCCGGCCCCAGCTGCGCTGCTCCGACCACGCTGCGGCGTTCGCCATGCCCATGGCGTGGGCCGGGCCGGAGTCCCCGCCACGGCCACCGCGACCGCCCGACGTCCATGACTCGTTCGACGCGTCACCCGAGTTACCCGTCGCGCCGGTGTCACCCGAGTCGCCCGACGTGGCCGAGGCCCCGCACCGGGCCAGGATGCAGATGTTCCCGACCTGGTTCCCACCGGTCGAACCGGAGTTCCCGGAATTGCCGCTGTTCCCCGACTGGGCCTGGTTGTTGCTGGAGGCGTTGCCGCCGTCCCCGCCACGGCCGGTGTCACCGGAAGCGACGCCGGACTTGTTCGACGCCGAGGCGCCGCTGAGTGCTGCCCTTGCCGCTGTGCCGGCCGGAGATGTCTTGCTTCGCGCTCGAGGCGGCGTGGCTGGAGCCGTGCGCCTTCGCCGGGCCGGAGTCCCCGCCACGGCCGGCGTCACCACCACTCGTGTGGGACGCGTTCGACGCGGTACCGGAGTCACCCGTCTTCCCGGTGTCTCCAGAGTTGCCGGAGGAGGCGTGCGCGGTGCAGTCCGCCAGGACACAGATGTTCCCGGCCCTGTTCCCACCGGTGGAACCGGAGTTCCCGGTGTTCCCCGACTGCGCCTTGTTGCTGGGGGGAGGGCGTCAAGCGATCGCTGCAGGTCGCCCCGGCTTCGATGTCGACCTGCGCAACATCGTGGCAGGGCGGGCCGCTCCCACTGCTCTTGCCGTCAAGCGGACCGCCCCAGCCCGCCGCCGGTCACCTCCAAGCACCCGGCGGCGGGAGTCTCAGTCTGCCTGATTCTCACCGGGCCGCTGCCTCCAGCCCGTGGCGGCGCGGAAACCGTGAGTGAGTTGGCCGCTGTAAAAGTGCCGATGGGCGCCGTAGTACCCGGCTGACAGGGTGCAGCGCCGCGTGCTCTCGGGCTGGCGGATGAAGCAGATGCCGGGGATCTCCACGTTCTTCTCCAGCGTCTTGCGCTGCGCGCTCATCGCCGCACCTGCCGCATCACGAGACGGAGCCATGTCCCCGGAGCGCAGAGCCCCGGGTCGTCGGTGCACTGCTCGCAGATCGCCGTGTGGTTGAGCTGTGCGGGATACACGCGGCGCATCGCGCAGGGGCGGCAGCCGCGGGGAAACCAGCGGGCTGCGGTGCCATGGGCGTCCGTCTCCCGCACGCCGAGATCGATAGCGGTGGAGTTGTCCAGGGCGACGGCGCACCACACGCAGGCCCTGCCGCACGCTTGCGGTTCGGACAGGCCGCCAGGGGGTGGGACATGGATGGGCGGCGCCTCAAGGGTGTTGCTCGGTCCGCTTCCCGCGCCGGACGCTCGACCCGTAATCTCGGCCATGTCGACTCCTGTTGGTCGGCCGGCCCCGGGACCGTTCACGCGGTTGCCGGGGCGTTGTACGACTCATGGAATCGGCGCGCTACTCAGGGTGACAGTGACGGGGCGTCCTAGTTTCTCGACGCTATGCGCCGACCCCCAGGAACTCGGCCAACGGCCGCAGCCCCGGAGGGTGGTTGGGGAGCGCCCACAGATCACGAACGATGGCTACCGCCAGGGTGTGATGCTGCATCCACGTCGGCGCCACCCGGCGGAGTGACTCCAGGGCCTTCACCGCCCCCACCGCGTCGCCCAGATCCGTATGGGCTCGGGCCACGTCCAGCAGCAGCCACGTCCGCCACGACGGCGGGGTGTCCTTACTCAGCCGCATCCCCTTCGCCAGAGTCAGAGCCTGATCGGGGTGCCCATACTGCACGGCCAGCCGAACGCGCTCGATACGCACCGACGACGGGCTGAACACGCTGACCATCCGGCTGTCGCTGCCCTGCGGCAGCTTCGCCACACGAGCGGCTTCCTTCTCCGCGGTCTCCATCAACGCAGCGGCCCGCTCGTAGTCGTTGCTGCGCGCGGCCGACGTGGCGGCCGACATCGTCAGCCCGCCCCAGACCTTCAGGCCGTCAGCGGTGCCCGTCAGCCCGCTCTCTTTCGTGTCGTCCGCAGCGTGCAGGGCGATACTCAGGGCGTCACCGAGGCGCCCCTGCCGCTGGTAGGTCCACGCAACGGAGTTGACGATCATGGGGCGTAGCAGCGGGTCGGACGAGCGCCCCGCGGCATCTATGGCGCGCTCCAGGCCGATCAGCGCGAGATCTGTTTTCCCCATCCGCACGGCGACGTGCCCGGCCAGCTGAAGGGCCTTGGCCAGCGCCGCGAAGCCGGCGCCCCGTTCCGCACGGTCGGGCGACGCCGTGGCGGTGCGCGCGTCCGAAATCATGTCGGGAAGCGTCTTCATCACGGTGTCGAACTCGGCCGCGTGGTACTGCGTCCAGCCGTCTGCGACCTGCTCGCGCAAGGAGGACAGTGAGAAGTCGGGGCTGGGCGCCTTCGGCTCGGCCACCCAGAGCACCGGCATGATGGCGCGCCGCACGGCCACGAACCGTGGCCCGTCGTTCTCCCCCGTCGAGACGGCAGGAGGGTCCCCCAGAAGGGTCGTCAGCTCCACGCCGAGGCCGTTCGCCAGCGCGTGGAGCGTAGGCAGGCGCGCCGAAGTCTTCCGCCCCTGCTCAAGCTGCCGGATCACGTCCACCGACAGATCCGAGCGCTCGGCCAACTCCTCTTGGGTCAGGGAGGCCAGGCGGCGCAGGCGCCGCAGCGTTCGCCCCAGATCGTCGGTAGCCACGCAGCCACCGTACGCCGACCTGGCGGCCAGGCAGAGTGCCCATCTGGTGCCACGTCGCACCGTCCCGCACTACGGGGACGCTGTTCTTGATCCCCCTGCTTGTGGAAGTCGTCGCAACGGTCACGCGGAGAGATCGAGGCGGCTCGCCTGGACTTGACGGAGGGTTCCCGCTTTCCATTCTCATGACGAGAGTTGCGGGCAGGCTTGCGGGTTGCCAGGTCAGAGCTGTTGTGGTCCAGACGCGGAGGGCCCAGGGCATGTTGGAGTGCGGCCGGAAGCTGCTCGGACACCTCGTCCCCCAGGCGCTCGAACTCTCCTTTCAGGAGGGGCGTTGCCAGTCGCGCGATCCCGTGGAACTCGACGTGCGCCCGGTAGGTGATCCGGGTGCCGCCTGAATGCGGCTCGAAGTGCAGGTCGTCCGTCGATGTAGCTGTCTTGTTGCGCCCGACGAAAGTGAGCCGGTCGTCGCTCATCCGCGTCAGTTCGTAGCGAAGCTCGGTGCGGCGTCCACGGAACGAGGAAACGTTCAGCCACTGCGTGCCCACCCTCACCGGAGCGCCGGCGCTGAGGGGCCGACAGCTGATGGTGCCCGGGTCCCACTGTTCGGCGTGGGAGAAGTCGGCCATGTAGGCCACGATCTCGTCGCGCTTGCGGTCCGAGTGCATGACACGTTCAACCTTGATCACTACGACTCCTGGGGGTCACATCGTGTTCCGTGCCCGGGCCGGGAACGACTGTCCTTCTTCCTTCCCTTACGCGATCATCGGACGCAGGTCATCTCGGTGCGGCGGCTTCGCCCTGGCGAACGCGCTCCACCGCGCCGCCGGCCTCCGCTTCTGCGCGCTGCCCCTGACACCGGAGCGCATCTACAGCCGGATCGGGGAGAGCCGGTCGATCCGGACGGTGCGTTGACACTCCGGACCGGCGCGCCGGTCGCCTGCCCGGTCGCACGTGCCGTCACACGATGCCGGTGACCGTGATGGTGATCTGTGATGTCGCGGTCGGATCCCTGGTTTTCAGGAAGGTCTCGATGGCGGTGCGGGTGGCCCGGGTGACGTCAACGGCTCGCGCTTCGGCGCGTGTGACGATCTGGATCTCGATCCTCCAGGGTTCACTGGCGCCGGTCCGGCTGACCCGCAGCCCGCCGGGCGGCGAGGCATGGCCGAGCCGGGTCACCGCCAGCGCCGATCGCAGCCGCTGCGCCACGTCGGGCTTGAGGAAGGCGACACCGGGCACCCCCTGGACCGTCCTGGCCAGTGCCTCCGCCAAAGCGGCCTGCGCCTGCTGGTTCATCCTTCCCGGCCTTTCTCCGTGGTGGCGGACGCGTCCTGACAGGCCGGTGCGTCGTCGCCGCTCGGCGCATGGTCGGCGCCTACGTCGTCGCCGGCAGATGCTTCATCGCCGACCGGTGCGTCGTCCAGATCCGTGATGCAGATGTCGACGCCGCCGATGTCCAGGCCGAGACGCCGGTCCGCGGCCTGTTCGACCCGCGAGCGGACCCTGTCGGCCAGTTCCTGCAGATCAGGGGTCGACCAAGGCGCGCGGATGCCGATGCGCACGGTGACCTTGCCGGTGCCTGATGCCGTCGCGGGGTCGATCCGGCAGGATCCGGCCCGGACGCCGGGTACCTGTTCGGCGGCGGTGCGCAGGGTACGGGCCGCGACGGACTCCATGATCCACATGTGGTCGGCCGGGTCGCTCAGGGGCAGCGGACGCCCCGGTCGCAGCTCCAGACGGACGACGTCCATGACGCGCTGCGTCAGCGCGGCGGGGTCGAACCCGGAGGAGACCTCGGCTTCGTCGGTGGCGTCCTCCATCTGCCGGACGGCCGTCCCCAGCTGGTCGAGGTCCTGGACGGCTCTCTCACAGTGGGGGCAGGAGTCGACGACCCCGTCCTCCCAGTCGCTCCACACCTCGAACAGCATCCGTCCGCAACGGAGCTGCTCGTCGTCGGAGTCGGGCGGCGGAGAGGCGGGCGGGTGGATGCGGGTGGTCATCGCCAGGCCCCCAATGCGTTGGTCAGATGACGTCGGGCGCGGAAGACGCGTGCGCGGACGGCTTGCTGCGTGATGCCGACCGTCTCCGCGATGAACTCGTAGGACCGGTCGTCCAATTCTCTCAGCACCCAGCAGGTGCGCTGCTCGGCCGACAGGCCCGACAGTGCCTCGTGCAGGTCGCGGACCGCGGCGCGCCCCTCGAAGATCCTGTCGGGGGCGACGGTGTGTGCGGGCGCGGCCATCTCGTCGACCGCCTCCAGAGCCGTCTGCGGTTTGCGGGCACGCAGGACGTTGAGGCACCGGTTGGTGACGATCCGGTGCAGCCAGGTGCCGAAGGACGACTGGCCACGGAACTCGGGCAACCTGCGCCAGGCGCTGATGAACGCGTCCTGCACCGCATCCTCGGCCTCGACGCGGTTGCTGAGCAGCCGGGTGGCCAGGCGGACCAGCGCCGGGACATGACGGCGCACCAGGACGGCGAAGGCCTCCTCGTCGCCCTCGGCCGCTCGTACGGTCAGCAGCGCGTCGTCGAGCCCGGCCTGGGCGTCAGGCGGTCTGGTCGGTGTGGGGTCCCCCGACACGGGGTGGCTCCTCTCGTTCGTCCTACTCGTTGGACACCGCGGCCGGGTTGTTGTGACGCGGGGCGTCGCTCTGGCGTGAAGCGGGGCGTCGCCTTGCTGTGACGCGGGGCGTCGCTCGCAACTGCTCGCAACTGTCGGCATCGGAGCAGAAGTTTTCCGGGGAGGGCGTAACAACCGCCGCCGGGCGGTGTCTGACCAAGTAGCAGCAACTCGCAGCGTCCGCCGATGGCGGCGCTTGATGGAGGGATCTTGCCATGACCACGCAGCAGACCGCCCCGGCGTCCTCGAACGCCTCCCGCGTACAGACGGCCAAGGCATCGCCGACGCCGTCCGCGACGGCGGTGAGCATGGGAGTCACGGGTGCGAACGAACCGGCTGGCAGCCGCGGCAAGACCTCGATCGCCGACGTGGTCGTGGTCAAGATCGCCGGAATGGCGGCACGGGAGATCCCGGGTGTGCACGACATGGGCGGCGGCCTGTCCCGCACCATCGGCGCGGTCCGCGACCGCGTCCCCGGCGGCCGGACCAACGTGGGCCGCGGCGTGAAGGTCGAGGTCGGCGAGCGGCAGACCGCCATCGATCTGGACCTGGTCGTCGAGTACGGCGTGTCCATCACCGACGTGGCCGGCGACGTACGGGAGAACGTCATCGCGGCCGTCGAACGGACCACCGGCCTCGAGGTCGTCGAGGTCAACATCACCGTGAACGACGTCCACCTGCCCGAGGAGGACGACGCGACCCCGGCCGAGGCCCGCGTCGAGTAACACCCGCACGGACAAGGTCATACGGCGTGCGACACCGGCCCTTGTGCGGGGCCGGGCGGGGAGTGGACGAGGAATGAGCAGAGCATTCACCGGAATGATCGCGGGGATGGCGCTGGCCTTCGCCGGGTACTTCGGCGGCTTCGGGGCGTTCCTGCTCGTGGCCGCCCTCGGCGGGGCCGGCTACGCGGCCGGAGCCTGGCTGGAGGGCGGCGGCCAGGTGGAGGACCTGCGGGAGAAGTTCGTACGGAGCCGGCGATGACCGGCCCGGCCCAGCGGGGCACGACGGTCATCGCCGACAAGGCGGTCCGCAGGATCGCCGAACGGGCGGCCGAGGAGGTCCTGCCGGTCCCTGCCTCCGGGACCGGCAGGGCCTCGGTGGCCGTCCACGGGCGACGCGCCGCCGTCGCGCTGCGCGTCGCCCTGCCTTATCCGGCGGCGCTGTCCGACACCGCCCGCAGGGTGCAGCGGCACGTGGCGGCCCGGACCGGCGAACTGACCGGTCTGGACATCCGTGCGGCACGACTGACCGTCACGCGGCTTGCCCTGTCCTCGACGCGGACTCCCCCGGTGGCGCAGGCGGAGGAGATGCCGGACCAGCGGCGCCCCCCGCGGCGCTGGTGGTCGCAGCGGCGAGTCCCGATGACCGTCGTAATCCTGCCCGTCGCCGCGGCCTGCGCCGCCGTCACCGCCGATGTGATCCGGGTGCATGCGACGGGCCAGGGCGCCGCGGCGTGGCGGATGACTGTGGTGTCCTGGCTCGCCGGCCACGGGCCCGGGGACACGTCCGTCGTCGTCGCGGGTGCTGTCGTCGCTCTGCTGGGCGTGTGGCTGATCGTGCTCGCGCTGACGCCCGGACGCCGTCAGCAGATGCCCCTGTCCGTGGCCTCGCGCGAGTGGAACGCCTCGGTCGACCGTGCGACGGTGGCCACCTTGATCCGGGACGCCGTCGGAGACGTGCCCGGCATGGACACTGTCGACGTACGGGCGCGCCGGCGACGCGTGCGGGTCCGGGCCCGCCTCGCCTTCGGCGACCCTGATCAGGCCCGCGACCAGGCGACCACCGCCGCACGACAGGCGCTGGCGGCATGCAGGCTGGGCCGCACCCCGCGGCTGAAGATGACGGTCACCCCGGAGCCCACGTGGCAGCCTCCCTCCGAGACCCCGGCCCCCGAGACCCAGACCCCGGCCGACCCGCAGCTCACCGGCGAGGTCACCGCGGGAGGTGAGCGATGATGAGGGAGCCGCGCAGTACCGCCAACCGCACCGTTCTGGCCGTCACGGGACTGGCGCTGGCTCTCGGTGGCCTCTGGTTGGCCACCGCCCGTACGTCCTTCGCCGCGCACCTGCCCGGCGGATGGCCCGTCCCGTTCGCCGGCAGTGTGCTGCTGGATCGCGAAGGGCTGGCCACCCTGCGCGGCCACGACTGGTGGACGCCCGCTGTCCTCGCGGCCGGCGTGTCGGCCACTCTGCTCCTGGCCCTGTGGCTGCTCAGCCAGCTCCACGTCCGCAACCGCTCCCGACTACCGCTGGCAGCGCCGGGCAGCGCGCTGCGCACCCACGCGCTGGAGTGCGCCGTGAGCGAGCGTGCCGCCGCCATCGACGGCGTCGCCCGCTGCCGCGTCCGCATCCACACCCGGCGCCGGCGCCTGCGGCTGCGGATCCACACGTGGCTCGCCCCTGACACCGCCCCCGAAGCGGTCCTCGACGCACTCACCGCGGTCACCGCGGAACTGGAGCGCGCCACCGCCCCGTACACCGTCGAGACCCGCGTACGACTCAGCCACCGCACACACCGCATGCAGCACGTCCGCTGACACCGCCCACCCTCCGGTGCTCTCACCTCACGCACCGCACCGCGCGCGCCGCCAGTCGCCGCTCCCCCGGCGCATGGCGCACCGGATCGCGGACGCCCAGTTCACGACCGCCCAGGGAGCCGGGGAGGAAGCGATCAATCCGCACCGGATTCCCGGCGACGGAGGCGGATGGATGGCTCTCACGGATCTCATCTTTGAGGGATTGTCATGCAGAGTCGAGTCCGTCGTGTTGCCTTAGCGGTTACTGCCGCCGCCATGCTGGCGGTGATTGCGAGGCGGAACGGCTTCACACGCCGCGGCCCGAAGGCCACGCTCGCCCCGGACCTGGTGAAGCGGGACTTCACCGCGAAGGTGCCGAACCGGCTGTGGGTCACCGACCTGACGATGACCCCGGCCGGTGAGGGGCGTTGTGGCTCTCCGCGATGCGTGAGCGTCTCGCGCCCTGTGGTGGCCCTGGGGAGACCTCCGCCAGCGCGGACGCCGACCTGGTCCTGACCACTCTGGAGTACGTCCTCGTGTCCCGAGAGGTCGAGCCCGCAAAGCTCATCCATCACGCCGACCACGGCTGCCTCGTACGACAACGCTCTCGCAGAGAACTTGTGGATGCTGATCAAGGCGGAGTGCGTGCGCGGTCGCGTCTTCGCGACCAGGGCCGAGGCGAACCCTGCGCTCTTCGAGTACATCGACGGCTTCTATAACAGTCGTCGCATCCAGGAACGGCTCGGCTGGCTCAGTCCGATCGAGTTCGAGGAGCAGCACTACACCAAGCAGGCGACGGCCGAACCGACGGACCTGAAACCCGTCAACCGGCTCTGACCAGCTGATCAGTGTCTCCCGCACAGCGGGGGAACCTCAGTTGTCGCCTTTGGCTGATCGAAGGTTGTTACTTCTGTGGAACGGCGCTGCGCATCTCGATGGTGTGACGGACCAATCCGGGCGCATCCGCAGAACGGATTCCGGTCATGGACCATGACACGCCGAACTCGCCGCTGCGCGGCATCAAACGCCTGGCGCTGGGAGCCCTGAGCGGTCTGCTCGCGGGGTACGCCGCCATCGCTGTCGCCGAACTGGTTTCGGCGGCGGTGCGGCCCGAGTCGGGGCCGGTCATCGCGGTCGGTGGGGCGGCGATCGACCGGACCCCACCGGGGGTGAAGGACTGGGCGGTCCGTCACTTCGGCACGAACGACAAGCTCGTGCTGCAACTCGGCATCCTGGGCGTCCTCACCCTGCTGGCGCTGATCCTGGGGATGGTGGCCACGCGGTGGCGGCTGATCGGCTCCCTCGGCGTTCTCGCGTTCGGCGTCGTGGGGGCGCTCGCGGCCACGGGCCGGCCGGACTCGACAAGCGCGACCGACGCCTTGCCGTCGGTCGTGGGCGCAGTGGCCGGCGCGGGGCTGTTGTACTGGCTGATCGGACGTCTGGGCTCCGTGCCGCACCCGGCGGAACCCCGTGTGGCGGGCACCGGGGACGGCGTTGAGGCCGAGGCCCGCGACGGCGCGGAAACCGCTCCCACGCCCGGCGCGGGCGGCTCGCCCGTCACCGACAGCACCGGGTGGGACCGGCGAGGGTTCATCCTGGCCGCGACCGCCGCGGCGGCGGCCTCCACCGGGTCCGGTCTCGCCGGCCGTGCGCTGAACGGCTCCCAGGGTCAGAATGCCGTTGCCTCCCGCAAGGGCGTCGTGATTCCGGCGCCGTCGTCCTCGGCTGCCCCCGTGCCCAAGGGTGCGGCCCTGCGCATCGACGGGATCAGCCCGTTCATGACGTCCAACGGCGACTTCTACCGGGTCGACACCGCGCTCGTCGTCCCCAAGGTCGACGCCACATCCTGGAAACTGCGCATCCACGGCAAGGGCGTGACGCGCGAACGCACCGTCACCTTCGATGACTTGCTTAAGATGCCGCTCATCGAGCGGAACATCACCCTCACTTGCGTCTCCAACGAGGTCGGCGGCCCCTATGTCGGTAACGCCCGCTGGATCGGCGTGCGCCTGGCCGACCTCTTGGAAGAGTGCGGGGTGCGGCCGCCGTCGAAGGGCGGCCCGGCCGATCAGCTGGTGGCCCGGTCGGTGGACGGCATGACGATCGGGAGCCCGGTCGAGGACGTGATGGACGGTCGGGACGCGATGCTCGCTGTCGGTATGAACGGCCAGCCTCTGCCCTTTGAGCACGGCTTCCCGGTGCGGATGGTGGTGCCGGGCCTGTACGGCTATGTGTCGGCCTGCAAATGGATCGAGGACATCGAGCTGACCACCTTCGACGCCTACGACTCGTACTGGGTGAAGCGGGACTGGGCGCAGCGTGCGCCGATCAAGACGGAGTCGCGGATCGATACTCCTAAGCCGTTCGGGCGTCCGAAGGCGGGGACGGTCATGGTTGCGGGTGTGGCGTGGGCGCAGCACCGCGGCATCGACAAGGTCGAGGTGCGCGTCGATGACGGGGAGTGGCAGCAGGCTCGGCTGGCCGCGCAGGACACCCGGGACACCTGGCGGCAGTGGTCCTATGCCTGGGATGCGACCAAGGGCGGTCACACATTGACGGTGCGGGCCACCGACCGCACCGGCGAGACGCAGACCGAGAAGCGCACTCCGACGATCCCCGACGGCGCGTCCGGCTGGCACTCGGTCGTCGTCACTGTCGACGCGTAGCCAACCGGGAAGAACTACGTTCAGGAAGCGGCGATGAGGATCCTTACGGCGGGCGGGGCGGGCGCGCATGAGTTACTGGTGTCGTCACCCGGTTCACACCGCGTTCCAGCGGTACACCCTGGGCGGCCGATTCAATACACGCAACTTCCGCATGCAAAAGCTTCTGTTCAGTTTCAGTGTCGGTCTGCTGCTGATGACGAGAGGTGCCTAAGAGATCATCTCAATTGGAGATGCCGGTAGTCTGATGCTGTGTTGCTGACTGAGCGTCTGGTCCCTGATGGACTGTGGGAGTTGTTCCAGCGGGTGGTGCCGAAGGCGCCGACTCGGCCGCAGGGTGGTGGTCGGCGCCGCCATGGGGACCGTGAGGTGTTGGCGGCGATTGTCTTCGTGGCCACGACTGGGTGCACGTGGTCGCAGGTCCCGCCCGTGTTCGGGCCATCCGGGGCCACGGCTCACCGCCGGTTCATGGAGTGGAGCCGACAACGGGTCTGGGCGAAACTGCATCGTCTGGTGCTGGACGAGCTGGGGGCTCGAGGCGAGCTGGACTGGTCACGATGCGCAATCGACTCGGTGAACATGCGCGCCCTGAAAAGGGGGACCTGACGGGTCCGAATCCTGTAGATCGGGGCAAGTATGGTTCGAAGATCCACTTGATCACCGAGCGGACCGGACTGCCGCTTTCCGTCGCTATCTCCGGCGCCAACCTTCATGACAGTCAGGCCCTCGAACCACTCGTGCGCGGCATCCCACCGATCAGATCTCGGCGCGGTCCACGCCGCCGGCGCCCCGCCAAGCTTCACGCCGACAAGGCCTACGACAACCGTCACCTGCGGAAATGGCTCCGCCTACGCCACATAACACCGCGCATCGCTCGCAAGGGAGTTGAGACGTCACAGAAGCTGGGGCGTCACCGGTGGACCATCGAACGCACCATGGCCTGGCTCGCCGGCTGCCGACGTCTCCACCGCCGCTACGAGCGGCAAGCCATCCACTTCCTGGCCTTCACCAGCATCGCCTGCACCCTCATCTGCTACCGCAGACTCACCAATTGAGATGATCTCTAAGGGGCGGGTCAGCGGCGGTCTGCCCCACGACAATCCCTGCCAGCGCCCGCGGGCACCAGAGCATCTGAGCCTCCTGCCCGGCCGAGTGTCCTCATTCGTACGCGCATCACTCGTTCGGGATTTCACCAATCCGCGGCCTGGGCTGCTCCGGATTCCCGGTGATGGAGGCGGATGGCCTCCACGGTTCTGATCTTTGAGGGATTGTCATGCAGACTCGAGTCCGTCGTGTTGCCGTTACTGTTGCCGCCGCCGCCATGCTGCCGCTGGCGCTGACCGCCTGCTCCGACAGCGACTCCAAGGACAAGGCGTCCGACAGTTCGTCGGCTGCCGCGTCGAAGGGGTCGGACATGGCCAGCCCGTCCGACGACATGACCAACGCCGACGAACCGTTCGGACCGGCGTGTTCGTCCGTGCCCAAGGACGGTGCGGGTTCCTTCGACGGCATGGCCAAGGACCCGGTCGCCACTGCGGCTTCGAACAACCCGGCGCTGTCCACGCTGGTCACGGCTGTGAAGAAGGCCGGCCTGGTGGACACGCTGAACAACGCGAAGAACATCACTGTCTTCGCGCCGACCAACGACGCCTTCGCGAAGATCCCGAAGGCCGACCTCGACAAGGTCCTCAACGACAAGGCCCAGCTCACCAAGATCCTCACCTACCACGTCGTGGGCCAGAAGCTCGCGCCCAAGGACCTGGAGAACGGCTCGTTCGACACGCTGGAGAAGTCCAAACTCACGACCTCGGGCTCCGGCGAGAACTACAAGGTCAACGACAGCGCGAACGTCGTCTGCGGCAACGTGAAGACGGCCAACGCCAACGTCTACATCATCGACTCCGTCCTCATGCCCAAGAGCTGAGTCCGCTGAGCCGGCAAGCCGCGCTGGCAGACGGCACGACCTGCGCATTCAGTTCTGCGCTCACCGATCCAGGTGGCGCTTGGGCGTTGCGGAACAGGTAGCTGGTGGACGGCCTAGAAGACCGTAGCGGGGGTCCTCGGGTCGGGTTGTGTCCGGGCCGGCGGGGCGAGTTGGGGGCTCGAAACGGCAGCGCCCACTCGCCCCGCCCGCCCTCGTCGTCCCCCAATGGAACGGTGCATTCAGTAGTAGGCGTGCAACTGAGAGCCTGAATGCAAGGTCGGCTGCCACGCGCAGGGGGAGGCCGGATGAACGCGGCGACGGTCATGCTCTGCCTGCCGCTCGGCCTGGTGACGGCAACGTTGGGGCGTCTCGTTCACACCAAACGCCCCCGCATCTCAGTGTTATAGACCGTGCTGGCTGCCGTTCTGGCAGCGCTCGCAGGCACCGCACTCGCAGCCGCTTTTGTACCGACGGATACCGCAGGCGTCTCCTGGATCACCCTGGTTTGGCTGCACACCGGCGAGATCAACGCCCGCCAGAGCGACATCAACCCCGCCGGCACCATCTCCGTCGACAAGAAGGTCGCCGACGCCTCCGTTGGCGACTATGACGCGCTGCTGCTCCCGGGCGGCACCATGAACCCCGACCAGCTGCGCACCGACCCCGACGCCGTCAGCTTCGTGCGCGAGTTCATGGGCACCGGCAAACCCGTCGCCACCATCTGCCACGGACCCTGGACGCTGGCGGAAGCCGACGTCGTACGCGGCCGGCGCCTCACCTCCTGGCCCAGCATCCGCACCGACCTGCGCAACGCCGGCGCCGACGTCGTCGACGAAGAGGTCGTCGTCGACCGCCAGCTCATCACCAGCGGTGGCCCCCACGATCTGCCCGTCTTCTGCAACACCCTCATCGACCGCCTGGCCGAAACACTCCAACCCGCCTGAGCAGCCCCAGCGACGAGTAGGCGCGGGTGACTTAAACATCAGCTCGCCGACCTGGTGGCTGCTGGCGGCGAGGTCGTCCACGACGGCGCGCAGCGCAGGGTGTCGAGGGCCGTCAGGCCGCTGCCTGGTCACGGCAGAACTATGAGCTGGGCTTGCTGCGGGTGTCGCCGCCGCGCCCGCGCAGAGTGACACCTGCCTCGATGAGGATGCGGTAGACGAAGCCATAGGAGCGTCCAGTGCTGCCCGCGATGCTCCGTATCGAGGCGCCGCCTTCGTATGCGGCCTTCAGCTCCGCGGCCAGCGTGTCACGTGCCACGCCGGTGATCCGCCTGCCCTTGTCCATGACCGTCTCCTTCGCCGTCCGAAGGGCGATCATCGCGCACACTACGACGGTCCGTCAGGGGATCTGCCAGCTTCGACCACGGCCCATTCCCCTCGCGCGAACCCGCGCCGGTGCCAGGGCAGCTCGGGATGCTCCTGGTGAAAGACGCTAGCAATGCCTCAGACGTCGAAGGTCTCGTCTGCGGCGATCCTGCGTGGCCATCGCGCGGACGGGCCTGTGGATGCGGAAGCTTGAGCGCAGGCACCCGGGCCCGGGCTGAGGAACCCGCCAACGCCAGCTGCGGCCACAAGCCCCGCACACGATACGAGGGGCAGCCTCGGTCACAGGACAGTCCCGTACAGGGGCGGCGGTCGCCGGAGATCGCGTAGCGGCGGGCAGCGAGGGCGGGCGATTCTCCCACCTGCCCGCAGGGCGGTCATATCGGCCCGAGAGGGGCTCCCATCTTCCGACCCGCGGGGCGTCAGCGCCCGCCCGAAGCCGCGGAGAAGCCCTCCCGGTCTCCCCCGGCCTGCCGGGCGGCCCTCACGGGATCGGGGTCAGGGTGGCCTGCAGCCCGGTGAGGAGGATGTCGAGTCCGCGTTCGAGTTCGGCGGCGCCGTCGTAGGCGGCGAGGACCGAGGCCAGACCGCGCAGGAGAGGGAACTCTCCGATGGGTAGCCGGTGCAGGCCCAGGCGGAGCAGGTCATCGCTCTCCTCCGGGTTGTCGACGAGTTCCTGCAGTTCGTTCAGGACGTGGCCGTGCAAGAAACCGAACAGCGCGCGGTAGATGTGTAGGGCGTCAGATCCGCTGAAGCCGGCCCTGGTGAGCAGGGCTAGGACGGCCTCCAGCGGACGCAGAGTGCCGCGGGGGCGCAGGGCCAGGGGGGTGGCCATGGGCCGGGTGACGAGCAGGGGTACGACGTGTGGATGGGCGAGTGCGAGGCGGCGGTACTGGCGTGCGACGGTGCGTAGTTGAGCGATCCAGTCGGTGGCGGCAGGGTCTACCGTCAGCTGGGCGAGGACGGTCTCGGCGACGCCGTCGAGCAGTGCCGCCTTGTTAGATGCGTGGCGGTAGAGGCTCATCGGGTCGCGCTCCAGTGCGCGGGCCAGGCGGCGCATGGTGAGCCCGTCGACGCCGTCACGGTCGATGATCTCCAGTGCGCAGGCCAGCACCCTGTCCCGGGTGAGTCTGCCGTTGGAGTACGGGCCGGATCCCTGGACGACTGGGGCGGTCGGGGAAGAGGCCATGTCAGCACTTCCTCTCGCAGAGGCCGACACCGGATGCCGAATCATCCTGTAGATCTACAATGTAGATACCACTGTAGTCGAGGAGCTACGATGTAAATCCTCTGGAGTGCGTCATGATCATTATTCTCGGGATCATCCTCCTGATCCTGGCAGCGATCGTCGCGGCGGCCGGAATTTTCAGCAACACGGGCAGCGGGCACGCGCTCACCAACACGTTCGCCCTGTTCGGTCACGACATGACCGGCTCCACCGGCACGCTCTTCCTCTACGGCATCATCGTCGGGGCCGTGGCCATGCTGGGGCTGGGCTTGCTTCTGACCGGCACGCGCCGCACCTCCCGCCTGGCCGCCGAGGCCCGCCACGGACTCAGGGAGTCCAACCGTGAGAACGCGGCCCTGCGCAAGGACCGTGGCACCATGAACGACCATCGAGGCAGCGCCCGCGGCGTGTCGGCGGCAGCCGGCAAGGATCGCGACGACCTCGCCGAGCAGCGCGATGATCCGATCAGCCGGCGGGAGCGTGACCGCCAGGACCGTGGCCGCGCCCAGTCGCCCGGCGCGCGGGACGAGGAAGCCCCTGGGGCTGAAGGCGAACGGGCCCCGGGAGACGGCCACCACCGTTGGCCCCACCTGCTCGGGCATCGGGCCGCCCACCGGTAGGGCGCCACCCGAGCCCGCGCACCGGCTCACGAAGGGAAGCGGAACGAGCCGGTGCGCTGTTCGCCCAACTGCCTTCCGTCGAGCAACTCGACGTCCTCGCCCACAAACTCCCCCGAAGACCAAGCTGCCTTGTCCACCCCGACGCGTCGGACTGATCCTGACCCAGCCCGAACGTGTCTGCCTGGAAGCGGGGTTGCTGGGCAGTCCGGCCGACACGGCCGTATGGGGGTGAGCGCCGGCCCATGCACTGCTGTGGTCCGGCAGTTGTCGCCCTCTTTCCGTACAGAACGCCCCTCACGGGCTCATGACTGCGGCCCGCCAGAAGGCGTCGGGGTGGTGCTGATCATGCCGGGGCGGGTCGCGCTGGGCCATGCCGACGAGCGCAGAGGAGACGGTCAGGTTGTCCCGAAGGATCTCCTCCTGGCGCTCGAGGAGCCACCGGCGAGGCCCACCCACCCGGCCCCGTGCGGAGCGCGGTCGGGCGCGCGCCGCAGCGGTGTCACAGCATTTCCAGCGGCCGTTTGCTGCCCGGCGGCGGGAACGCCCGCTCCAGGGTCGCGAGGTCCTCGGCGGTCAGGTCCACCTCCAGAGCCGCCCTGTTCTCCTCGACGTGCCCGCGGGAGGACGCCTTCGGGATCGCGATGACGTCCTCGTGCCGCAGGACCCACGCCAGGGCGATCTGCGCGGGCGTCGCACCTTGGGCAGCGGCCACCTCCCGCAGCGCCGTGTGGTCGAGCAGACGGCCCTGCTCAACCGGCGAGTACGCCATGATGGGGATCGACAGTTCACGGCACCTGGGCAGCAGACTGTGCTCGGGCCCTCGACGGCTGAGGTTGTACAGCACCTGGTCGGTCTGCGGCTCGGCTCCGGGCGGCAGGTCCGCGAGATCCTCCACGTCCAGGTTGCTCACCCCCCAGGAACGGATGGCACCCTCCCGCACCAGGGACTCGAACGCCTCGACCGTCTCCTCCAGCGGCACGGCTCCGCGCCAGTGCAGCAAGTACAGGTCGATCCGGTCCGTGTGCAGACGGCGCAGGCTCCCCCGGCACGCCTCGGCCACTCCGCGGGCGTCCGCGTGGGAGGGGAGCACCTTGCTGACCAGGAAGACCTCGTCGCGCCGTCCGGACACCGCCTCGGCCACCACTTCCTCCGCCGCGCCGTCCCCGTACATCTCCGCGGTGTCGACGAGGGTCATCCCCAGGTCCAGCCCGGCGCGCAGGGCCGACACCTCGGCCGCGCGGCGCCCGGCGTCCTCCCCCATCCCCCAGGTGCCTTGACCAAGAGCCGGGACCGCAACCCCGCGGGGAAGGACTACTGTCCGTGGATCCGCCATGGCTTCCTCCTGGCTGAGACGGTGGCCAAGACTGCCGACCACCCACTGCACCACGACATACATCGCAGATCAGATGGAATCTTCTCAGGCCGGAATGGAATTCTCCGTAACGCCCCTCCCAGAGGTGAACGGCGCTGTGCCCTGTACGCCGAACGGCTCTGAGCCGGTGCTGGAACGGATGGCCCCGGGCACAGTGGATCTGTCAGAACCGGTTCCCTGCCCGGTCTCGACGGTCAAAACTTCGGGATCGTGAATAAGTGCAACCAGCCGAGCGCGCAAGAGTTCTCTGAACCGGGCTGACACGAAATGGCGGCCTGCGGAAGGCTGGGGTGTGCCGACTTCGTCGCCCGTCGTCGCCCGGTCGTCGGAGCGGGCTGCGCCAACTGTTGGGGCCTTCAGTGAGGCTGGCCGAGTGCGGCCGCCGGACGCAGGTTCTCCTCGAGTTCCTCGGCCATGGCCGCGCCGGCCAATGCCCGTCCCAGCCGAGGTGCCTGTTTGAACAGGTTGTGCCCGGCGACGAAGAAGATTCTGTCGGCTTCCCAGACCGCCATGCCGTCTTCGCTCCACGGCAGGCTTGTCACCCAGCAGCGCAGGTGCTCGACGGGCTCGGGGTCGAGGCCCGGCAGTGCGCGGGAGACGTACGCGCGGGCGCGGTCACCGAGTGCCGCCAGTTCTTCGGGGTCCACGAAGCTGCCGTCCTCCCGAACCTGGACCGTTTGGCTGAGGCCCACCGCATATCGGCTGTTGCCAGGATAGGGGGCTGCGTAGACACCAACCTCCCCGAAGTCGCCGCTGCTGTCCTGCAGGCAGGCGACCCGTTTGGGGGGCGCTCCCCTGACCTGGAAGGTGAGGCGGATGTGGGCTGCCGGCCGTATCGGTAGCGAAAGCCCCACGTTGCGCGCCAGCCGCGCGGTGCCCAGGCCCGCGCACACCACGGCCGTTGCGTACTCTTCGCGGCCGACGGCGCTGAGCACCTCCACCGTGCCGCGGCCCGTCGGATGCAGCGAGATGACCTCGTCGGTGACCACAGCGTCACCCAGCGCGTCCACCAGGCTCTCAACCGCGACACGGGTGCGGATGGCACCGCCGTCCTCCTCGAGCATCGCGGGACCGCGGTAGTCGGCAAGCAGCGGCATGCGGGCGTGAAGTTCGGCGCTGTCCAGGGTCCGGACCCGTATGCCGCCGGCATCCTGCAGAATGCGCAGTCTCTCAGAAACGGAATCTCCCAGGGCGACCGCTCCGTCCTGGGAGATCAGTTCGGCGCCCAACCGGTCGGCCCACTCGTCCCAGACGGCGCGGCCCTGCCGGGCGAATTCGACCAGGCGGGCGTCGTCGTGCGCGTGGCGGAATATGCGGGACTGGCCATTGGACTGCCCGTGGCCTGGAACGCCGCTTTCGTAGACCCTCGCCGTCGTCCCGCGTTCGGCCAGTGCATAGGCGGTGCAGAGTCCGACGATGCCGGCTCCTACCACGGCCACCTCGGGAACCCGGTCCATTCGATCGCCTCACTTCGCGTCCCGGAGCTGTCCCCTACGGAGCAGGGGTTAGGTTCATCTGTCGCCGCCCGAACTGGTGGGTTACTAGGCCGCATGGGCGGCACTGACAGGCTCTACGTGAGCGGCGGAACCGCGTCTTCTTCAGCCTTACACCGGTCCGAAATATGTCAACCGCGACCTCACATGGCGCGGCCGAAGACCGACCGGCGGAGAGTCGCGGGGTCGGATGTCCTCGTCGAGGCCTGATATCCGAGCAGGACATCGGCCGGGCCGGTGACTCCGTGGCTGCCGTGAGCTTCCTCCGCTGTGCGGCAGTCGCTGATCAGCAGGTCAGGGAGGGCTGGCGGGGTTTCAGGTTCGTTCGTTCAGCGGATACCTGGTCGGCGTAGTACGTCTCCTCGAAGTCGATCGGGCTTATTAGGTAGCCGAGCCGCTTTTGGATGCGGCGGGGCTATCGAAGCCGTCGACGTTCACTTCGTCAGGGCGACGCCAGCGCCGCAACCTCGCCACGACTCCGGCAACCTCCCCACCTGTACACGGTGGCGCGCGTATGAGGCAGGCGGACCCGGCAGCGCGATCACCGGCACCGGCCTGGCTTGGAAGTGCGACGCGAACGGCCCAGGAGGGGCCGTGAGCTGCCGTAACGCCGCCCGACTGTCATCCTGGAAGGCTACTCCGTCCCTCCAGCCCGCCGGACGGAGTACGGCCCAAGGACACGGCGAGCGGAGGCCATCATGCTGATCAGCCACAGCGTCGACGGCGGCGCCCTGCACGTGACCCTGCACCACAGCGTCGACGTCAACACCCGGGCCGCGGCCGCCGTTGAGATCGAGGCCCTTGTCCACACCCACCGGCCCCGCCGCGTCACCGTCCAGGTCCCCGCGGGAGAACCGACGCCCGCCACGCTCAGCGTCGTCGTCCGCGCCCATCGCATGTGCAAGAGCCTCGACATCCCCCTCAACCTGGCCGGAGCCACCACGGCGGCACAACGGCTCTTGACCGCGAACACCGCCTAGACACCTCCCCCGGCCGGAAAGTCCGATGCGCGGATCCAGGCCGGTCTCGCGTTGGCAACCCGGACAATCCACATGGCGTTGAATCCGCGTCACCGCAACGACAGTTGAGACTGATGCAGGGTGTAACGGCAACGCGTGCCTGAGCTCGTCGCCGGGTCGCCCAACCCGTACATCGTCTCCGGTCTCGTCGCTAGCCTGCACTCCCTGCGGAGGTCGACGAGTGGCGTGGGAAGGGCATCGCGCGCCCTGGTCGCCGAAGCGGAGAAGGTAACGGGCTCGGATCCCGCGGGGAAGCTGGGCGCGGCCGTCATGTACTTCACGCCCGAACCGGACCTGACGGACTTCTACGCCGGGCTCGGCTTCACGTTCTCCCCCACGGCATCGGTACATCTGCCACGGCCCGATCAAGGACTTCCGCTTCTCGCTGAAGCCGTGGCGCCGGCGTCACGATGTAGCCCATGCCACCCCCTACGGCCAAAGCCAACGCGCGAAAGCCAGGTTCCCGGTGTCTGCGGGGCGGGCCTTGGCCCCGGGATGGCCCAGTCGGTCAGCTCGAGCCGTTGGGGTGGAGGACGACCTTGGTCCAGCCGTCGTCACGGGCGTCGAAGTGCTGGTAGCCGTTGGGGGCCTGGTCCAGCGGTGGCTTGGCCTTGCCCTGCTCTATCAGGGCGCACAGCTGTCGGTTGTATGCCTTGACGTTGGCCTGGCCGGTCCCCATCGACTGGCCCTTAATCCAGTGCAGGCCGTAGTCGAAGGCGACCTCACCCTCCGCCTTATACAGCTTGTCCGGGCTCCCCGGGTCGTGCGGCACGAAGACACCCACGCCCCCGATCGTCCCGGTGAACTTCACCGAGTGCACCAGGTTGTTGAGCGTCAGGTTCGGGTGCTCGACACCCTGAGGGTCGTGCGCCTGGTAGCCCACGCACTCACACCCACGGTCCGCCCCCAGACCGTGGGTGAGTTCGTTGATCTGGTCGATCGGCGAGGCCTTGGACAGTGCTAGCGCCGTCCAACTCGGCGTATCAGCCCGACAGATCGCTGGTTGTGGTCGCGGACGGTCAGCATTGCCAGCTTGCCACCGACCGCGACCCCGTCCGGTTCACGGACGGGGTCTGGCGTAGCTGGTCACTTCGCCAGTGGACGGCGTGATCTGGATCAAGCATGTGCCTGCCCTGCGCCCCCGGAGCACCAGACCAGCCAGCGGCGGTGCAGCCCCCGGACGGGGCGGTCGGGCAACTAGCCCGCTAGGCCCGGCACAGCACTAGCGTGACGCCCCGGTCTTGGCGAACTGGTCGACGATGGCCCGACAGAAGGCCGGCAGGTCCGCCGGCGAGCGGCTGGAGATGAATTGTCCGTCGATGACGACTTCCTCGTCGACGACCTCGGCGCCGGCGTACCCCGGCGAGATCCAGGCACGGCCAGGACGCGGCCACCGACCGGGCCCGGCGCCGTCCTCGACGGCCTCCCGCCCTGGCTATGTAGTGAGACGGGAGGCGTTTGTTGTCTGGTGCTTCGCCCGGATCGGTGATCAGCAAAACCGATTGCCCGGGCGCGGGACAGTGCGCAGAATCTCCGCTGCGATCTCTCAACGTCGCGACCGCCACCGTCCGGACTTCGCAACTCACATTGAGGATCACCGTTTTGAGCCACGTCATACGTGAGTACCGCCCTGCGGACGAGACGTCCTGGCTGCGCTGCCGGGTGCTCTCCTTCCTGGGAAGCGCCTACTTCGACTGCAGCGCAGGCAGTCCTCCACCTCATCGAGCTGGAGGATGATCTCGGTGAAGCTGGGCGCGGCCGTCATGTACTTCACGCCCGAACCGGACCTGACGGACTTCTACGCCGGGCTCGGCTTCACGTTCTCCCCCACGGCATCGGTACATCTGCCACGGCCCGATCAAGGACTTCCGCTTCTCGCTGAAGCCGTGGCGCCGGCGTCACGATGTAGCCCATGCCACCCCCTACGGCCAAAGCCAACGCGCGAAAGCCAGGTTCCCGGTGTCTGCGGGGCGGGCCTTGGCCCCGGGATGGCCCAGTCGGTCAGCTCGAGCCGTTGGGGTGGAGGACGACCTTGGTCCAGCCGTCGTCACGGGCGTCGAAGTGCTGGTAGCCGTTGGGGGCCTGGTCCAGCGGTGGCTTGGCCTTGCCCTGCTCTATCAGGGCGCACAGCTGTCGGTTGTATGCCTTGACGTTGGCCTGGCCGGTCCCCATCGACTGGCCCTTAATCCAGTGCAGGCCGTAGTCGAAGGCGACCTCACCCTCCGCCTTATACAGCTTGTCCGGGCTCCCCGGGTCGTGCGGCACGAAGACACCCACGCCCCCGATCGTCCCGGTGAACTTCACCGAGTGCACCAGGTTGTTGAGCGTCAGGTTCGGGTGCTCGACACCCTGAGGGTCGTGCGCCTGGTAGCCCACGCACTCACACCCACGGTCCGCCCCCAGACCGTGGGTGAGTTCGTTGATCTGGTCGATCGGCGAGGCCTTGGACAGTGCTAGCGCCGTCCAACTCGGCGTATCAGCCCGACAGATCGCTGGTTGTGGTCGCGGACGGTCAGCATTGCCAGCTTGCCACCGACCGCGACCCCGTCCGGTTCACGGACGGGGTCTGGCGTAGCTGGTCACTTCGCCAGTGGACGGCGTGATCTGGATCAAGCATGTGCCTGCCCTGCGCCCCCGGAGCACCAGACCAGCCAGCGGCGGTGCAGCCCCCGGACGGGGCGGTCGGGCAACTAGCCCGCTAGGCCCGGCACAGCACTAGCGTGACGCCCCGGTCTTGGCGAACTGGTCGACGATGGCCCGACAGAAGGCCGGCAGGTCCGCCGGCGAGCGGCTGGAGATGAATTGTCCGTCGATGACGACTTCCTCGTCGACGACCTCGGCGCCGGCGTACCCCGGCGAGATCCAGGCACGGCCAGGACGCGGCCACCGACCGGGCCCGGCGCCGTCCTCGACGGCCTCCCGCCCTGGCTATGTAGTGAGACGGGAGGCGTTTGTTGTCTGGTGCTTCGCCCGGATCGGTGATCAGCAAAACCGATTGCCCGGGCGCGGGACAGTGCGCAGAATCTCCGCTGCGATCTCTCAACGTCGCGACCGCCACCGTCCGGACTTCGCAACTCACATTGAGGATCACCGTTTTGAGCCACGTCATACGTGAGTACCGCCCTGCGGACGAGACGTCCTGGCTGCGCTGCCGGGTGCTCTCCTTCCTGGGAAGCGCCTACTTCGACTGCAGCGCAGGCAGTCCTCCACCTCATCGAGCTGGAGGATGATCTCGGTCTCGTCAATCGGGTTGGTCACGCCACACCCTGCCAAATGTCCGGACCGAACGAGCCCTTGATGTCGGAAGCTACTGTCGCGGCGTTCACCATCAACCCGAGCTGGTAGACGGTCGTCTTGGCCACCCCTCGGACCGCGAGGCGCACGGGGTTGTCGCCCGGGTGAGCGCCGATGATGCGCCCGAGTTCCTTGACGGACCTTTCGTTGATGCGGTGATACGGCAGGACGAGCTGTACCGGAGCCGCGCCCGTTCGCTCCGCGGAGGACACGTCGAGTGTCTGGAGCTCCTGCCCGAAAATACTGAGCGTGCCGTCACGGTCGTTGAGGCGGCCCTGCACCGAGACCACGGCGTCCTCAACCAGGGCGCCGGCGACGAGTTGGTAGGTGGCGGGGAAGAACAGCACCTCGATCGTGCCGTCACGGTCGGCCAGGTTGACGATCGCCCACGCATTGCCCTGCTTCGTCATCTTCGGCTGCACGCTGGTGATCAGGCCAGAGAGTCGGACCACCCCCTCTGTTCGCCCTGAGGCGATCAAGTCGACGATGGTGGTGTCGCGATGGGCGGCGAGGAGATTCTCGGTGCCGTCCAGCGGGTGCGCAGAGACGTACATGCCCAGCATCTCCCGCTCGGTGGCCAGGAGTTGCCTGCGGGGCCACTCCTCTTCGCCGATCTGCACCTCCATGCCAAAACCGGCGGCGTCTGCCGCGTCGTCGCTGCCCAGGCCCGCGAACAGGTCGTCCTGGCCGTAGGCGGCGGCCTTCTTCAGCGGAACGACGGCGTCGATGGCCATCTCGTGAGCGGCGGACAGACCTCTACGGGTGTGCCCGAGGGAGTCGAACGCGCCGCCCTTGATGAGGGACTCGACGGCGCGCTTGTTCAGGGCAGGGAGGTCGACCTTGTCGAGGAAGTCAGCGAAGGAGGCGTACTTCCCGCCGGACTTGCGGCCCGCGATGATCGACTCGATGACGTTCTCGCCGACGTTGCGCACGGACAGCAGGCCGAAGCGGACGTCGTCGCCGACGGCCGCGAACTCGGCCAGCGACTCGTTCACGTCGGGCGGAAGAACGGTGACGCCGAGCTTGCGGGCATCGGCGAGGTAGATGCCGGCCTTGTCCTTGTCGTCGCCGACCGAGGTGAGCAGCGCGGCCATGTACTCGGCCGGGTAGTTCGCCTTGAGGTAGGCGGTCCAGTAGGAGACCAGGCCGTATCCGGCGGTGTGGGACTTGTTGAAGGCGTATCCGGAGAACGGGAGCATGACGTCCCAGATCGCCTTGATGGCCTCTTCCGAGTAGTTGTTGGTCTCCATGCCGTCGTGGAACTTCTGCCACTCGGCGGCCAGGACCTCGGGCTTCTTCTTACCCATGGCGCGGCGCAGCATGTCGGCGCCGCCGAGCGTGTACCCGGCTAGGGTCCGGGCGATGGCCATGATCTGCTCTTGGAAGATCAGCAGGTGGTGGGTGGAACCCAGGATCGGGTCCAGGACCTCCTTGAGCTCCGGGTGGATCGGGGCTGGCTCCTGTTTGCCGTTCTGCCTGAGGGCATAGTTCGTGTGCGCGTTGGCGGCCATCGGACCGGGCCGGTACAGGGCCAGGGCGGCGGCGATGTCCTCGAATCGGCTCGGCTCCATCAGCTTCAGCAGGGCGCGCATGCCGCCGCCGTCGAGCTGGAAGACACCGAACGTGTCGCCTCGGCCGAGGAGCTCGAAGGTCTTCTTGTCGTCGAGCGGGATGACCTTGACCCTGTCATCGCCGTTGCCCGGGTCGACGGTGGCCAGGTGGACGCCACGGTTGTCACGGATGTTCTTCAGCGCGTGGTCGATGACGCCCAAGTTGCGCAAGCCCAGGAAGTCCATCTTGACCAGCCCCATGTTTTCGCAACTGGGGTAGTCAAAGCCGGTGATCTTGACGCCGTCCTTGGCGCGCATGTGCAGCGGGATGCGCTCGGTCAGCTTGGTCTTGGACAGGATGACCGCGGCGGCGTGCACGCCGGTGCCCCGTGTCAGTCCCTCGACACCCTTGGCGGTGTCGATGACCTTCTTGACGTCGGGTTCGTTCTCGTACATCGCCCGGATCTCGCCCGCCTCGCCGTAGCGCGGGTGGGCGGAGTCGAAGATGCCGTCCAGCGGGATCGACTTGCCCATGATGTCCGGCGGCAGCGCCTTGGTGATCCGCTCCCCATGCTGGAAGGGGTAGCCGAGGATCCGCGAGCTGTCCTTGATCGCGTTCTTGGCCTTGATCTTGCCGAACGTGTTGACCATCGCCGTGTACTCGTCGCCGTACTTCTCGGTGACGTAGCGGACCATGGTGTCGCGCTGACGGTCGTCGAAGTCGAGGTCGACATCCGGCGGGTTGATGCGCTCGGGGTTGAGGAACCGCTCGAAGAGCAGGCCGTGCTCCAGCGGGCACAGTTCGGTGATACGGGTCGCGTACGCCACGATCGAGCCGGTCGCCGAGCCTCGGCCCGGTCCGACCGGGATGCCGTTGTCTCGGGCGTACTTGCAGATGTCGGCGACCACGAGGAAGTACGAGGAGAACCCCATCGGACCGATGATGCTCATCTCGGTCTCGAAGCGCTCCATGACCTCGTCGGGGATGGGGGCGCCGTAGCGCATCTCCAGTCCCTTGAGGACGTCCTTGCGCAGCCAGGACTCCTGCGTCTCCCCTTCGGGGACGTCGGGGAACTGCGGCATCTCGTCGACGTTCTCGAAGACGGCGTCGTAGGACTGGACGCGCTCGGCGATCAGCAGCGTGTTGTCACACGCCTCCGGCATCTCCGAGAACAGCTCACGCATCTCGGCTGCGGTCTTGAGGTAGTAGTCGTTGCCCGAGAACCGGAACCGCTTCTCGTCGGCCTTGTTCTTGCCGACGCCGATGCACAGCAGGTTGTCGTGCGCATCGGCCTGGTCCGCGTGGATGTAGTGCGCGTCGTTGGTCGCCAGGAGCGGGATCTTCAGCTCCTTGGCAAGGCGCAGCAGACCGTCCCGGACCTGCTTCTCGATCGACAGCCCGTGGTCCATCAGCTCCAGGAAGTAGCTCTCCCGGCCGAAGATGTCCTGGTACACGGCCGCGACCTCGCGGGCCTCGTCGTACTGGTTCAGACGCAGCCGCGTCTGGATCGCACCGGAGGGGCAGCCGGTGGTGGCGATGATGCCCTCGGCGTGCTCACTGATCAACTCCATGTCCATGCGCGGCTTGCCAGCGGGGAACTGGCCGGTATAGCTGGCCTCGGTGGACATGTAGAAGAGGTTCTTCAGGCCCTGGACGTTCTCGGCCCACATCGTCATGTGGGTGAAACGGCCGCCACCGGAGACGTCCTTCGACCCCTCACCGTCATCCGACATGGCCCGCTGACCGCCGGGACCCCAGAACTCCTGCTTCCGGTTACGACGCGAGGACGGGGCGACGTACGCCTCGATCCCAATGATCGGCTTGACGCCGTCGAAGCCCTTGGACACCTGATGGAACTCGTACGCACCGAACATGTTGCCGTGGTCGCTCATGGCGACCGCGGGCATGCCCTGACGGTCGACTTCGGCGAACATCGGCTTAAGCTTCTGAGCGCCGTCGAGCATCGAGTATTCGGTGTGATTGTGCAGGTGAACAAAGCTGTCAGCCACCGGGCAGGCACCTCCGGGGTGGGTCGCGGGAAGCCCTCACCCTAGCCCTCCGCGAAGATCAACATCGGTCGCTTGAGACTCCCCCGAGAACACCGAGAAGGCACCGCGCTGGGTGACCTCGGAGGATCACGCAACGGAGCCACAGCAGTGGGCTGCGTGTCCGAATTGGGTGGATCAGGCAAGCCGACATGGAGTGCGCTAGAGGGCCGAGTCCCGCTATGCGATGGGAGCGCGCGAGCTCGACGGCCAACAGGCCGTTGCGGTGTTGGAAGAGACGTACTGGCTGAGAGAAGGGCGAGCCATCCGGACCGATGGAGTAGGCGAGGTCGTTTCAAGCTCGCCGCCATCGACGCGAGCGCGACGACGCAGCCTGAACCAGGAATTCAACCTTCTCCGGCGACCGGCAAAGGGCTAGCTGCCACCGGCATTTCAGAACATCCCGAACGCACTCATCCCAGTGGCTGAAAGGAAGACGACACCGAGCACCCCAAAGATGCCTCGCATGATGTCGGGCGAGAACCTTGGATCAACCCCGTCGCCAGGCGACCGCTGGGCTATCAGGTCATACACACGCAGCCCAACGCTCCGATAGTCGAGCGCGATAACCGTCGCGCCAGCACCCACGGCGCCTCCCCAGACCAAGCTCAGCCGGTCACCCACGGATCGCTCCTCCCCCAGCGGACTGCCCCATTCGTGATGCCCGGCGCAAGACCAACCGCTCCATCGCCACCCAAGACGGATAGTCTGCCGCCGGCGCACACAGCGCGAAGAGGTACGACAATGGACGGCGTCAGAGAGAGCTGGCCGCTAGCTGGTGTGGGATCGAAGCAATACGCGCCGCTACTCATGTACGTGAGGTCAATGAGTACAGCGCCGGCGAGCAGGAATCATTGACCTCACGTACATGAGCACTGCTTCGTAGGGCCGCTCAGGTTGCCCGCCGGAGCGGGACGACGACGTCTTCTCCGGTGCTCTTCTGGCCAAGCCGGTAGTAACTGATGTGGGCGAGCCGCTCGGTCTCCTCAAGCCAGCCTGCTTCGACGACCTGCCGACGAGTGCGCGAGAACACGGTCGGCGACATCCCGACAAGCTTGGCAAGGTTGGCGCCGGTCTCGATGACGCCGCCAGCGCGGTCGGTGGGATGCATCGCGTAGAGCATGACGACCAGGCGCTGGTTCGCGGTCATGCCGGAGGTGCGGTGAAGAACGTCAAGGAGCTTCTGCTTGTCGTCGTTGTTCACTGGGCCTCCCACCGCGAAGGGGTCATGTTCTGGAATCCGGGAATGTCGGGCGGGTTGCACGACTTGATCGCCTCCCGCTGCTCTACACCGGTTCCGTGAAAGGCAATGTACGGGCTGATCCGGTAGAGCCTGTAGTTGCCGATGCGTCCACGCTCGATCAAGATGCGTCGCTTGAGCAGCTTCCGGTTGATCTTTCCGACGGCATCAGCGGTCATCCCCACCCGCTTGGCAATGTCTGCACCAGTGGCCCGAAGCGGCGCCATACCCTCGGGCGAGACCCCAATCCACCACAGAACCAGGAACTTCTGGCTCGGGGTGAACTCCTTGCTCTCGGTGATCGCTTCGACGCGCGCCTTGTCAACCTGAGTGTGCCCGCCCGAGAAGGCATACGGCGCATAGGGGACTGCTTCGCCGGTGTCTGCGTCGACCAGCCTGCGCGCTGCTCCCAACGGGCCCTCCATCCATGGGCATCGATCTTGCGTGCATGAGGGACGGCCCTGAAGCCGACTTGATGAACCTAACGTACATGAGCCCTGTGTTCATGAACTCCGTTTCCCAGGCATGTCGCTGAGCCTCACATCAATCGCCTCGAGACGCTCGCGGCGCCAGCAACCGCGCCACTCATGGACTTCACGTCAATCTGCTCAGTTCTCAAAATCGTGGTGCCCAGTTCCTGAGGCATGGGTACCACGGTCTCCAGCACTGGCTGTACGGCTCCTAAGAACTGGATGGACGTTGCTGAGAACTGGGTGCCAGATCGTCAGATCGTGATGCGAGATACTGTTTCTGCAGGTCAGGATGCAGATTGCGGCGGCGTCCTCTTTAGCAGTAGGACACGCTGTCTGCTCCGGACTCAGCGCTTTCGCATCGTGCCTTGATTTCTGGCGCGCGATACTGCCGGCAGGTGCTACTGGGCCGCGTAGCTGCCTTGGCCCGTCTCCGCTGGTCGCCAAGGTCCCTCACAACCACGTCGTGCTCAGCCCACGAAAGCACGCCAGCATGCTCCTGCAGTCGACCAAGTAGCCGCCATGTATGTCTCCATCAGCCCGCTCTAGCACCTGCCACGCTTACGGAAGCGCCGGTCCGGGATGTAGTCGCTCGACTACATATCCGCCCCCGCAGGGGCACCGCAAGGCCCGCAGGGGCCGAGGATGCCCCGGCCAGTAGGCGTGCAGAGCCGAACCGTGGCGGCCAGGCCAGATGGGGTCAACTGCACCCGGGAACGCGACCTCGTAGGCACCGGGCAGCACATCGGTGGCAATCACGCTGCGGTTGGCGGGCTCGTGATCGGTCTCCAGGCGCGGCGGGCATCCCTCAAGGCGAGGTAAGCAGTCAGTGCCGCAGCTCCAAGGGGCAGCAGCGGATAGAGAACTGCCGTCCCCCACGACGTAAAACTCGTGTCGATCACCTCAAGGCCCCACGGCGCCCTGGCAGCGGACACCACCTCTCCCGACCTGCCGTCGTAGGACACCTTCACAATGTCCGTGCTCTTGGCACCCACAGGTCGGACAGAGCACTCGACGTAGCCTCCCCCTCGGCCCCCGCCTTCGAAATGGCACTGTGAAAGGCGGACCCGGACTTCGTCACCCGCCAGTCCCAGCCGGACGACACCCAGAGCCACAGACCAGGCGGTTGCCCCCAAAAGCAGCAAGGCGATCACGCTCCAGGCCGCAGCTGCTACACCCCACCCCTTGCGCGTCATCCAGTCAGCATCGCGCATAACCCTTACGAGTTGCGGTAGTTGACCTGATACCAGGCCGCGGCGATCAGTATCCGGGCCAGGTGCTCCTCTTCGGCGTAGGCCCGGTCCATGGTCAGCTC
Organism: Streptomyces longhuiensis; assembly: GCF_020616555.1. Classification (NCBI taxonomy): domain Bacteria; kingdom Bacillati; phylum Actinomycetota; class Actinomycetes; order Kitasatosporales; family Streptomycetaceae; genus Streptomyces; species Streptomyces longhuiensis. The sequence goes on from NZ_CP085174.1 coordinate 110,810, forward strand.
GCGGTTGTCGAGCTGCAGGCCAAGGACCGTTTCCTCCAGGCGCGAGGCGAGTTCCTCGCACACTTCCCGCATCTGCTGGCCCGCGCCGGAGTTGGAGGTGCCGGTGAGCAGGATGCCGGTGCGCGCGACGTCATCGACGGGCTCGGCAGTGGTGAACGCCAGGCGCAGCCGGTAGTCGATCGCGGTGCCGACGTTCCCGGCCTCGGTGCCGACACGGGGCCCGGCAGCAGGATCTGGTCGCTCTGGTCCCGGGCGCGGAAGCTCTTGCGCAATGGGTGGGCACCGGCCGACAGTTCACGGTCCAGGAACCGGCGCAGCGGGGTGCGCGGACAGTGAATTCCGGAGGTCAGGCTCATGAGGTCACCGCCTTGGGCAACGAACGCCGCCGGGGCGCGATGGAGTTGTCACAAGTCGGACGCTAGGCATCGGGACTGACAATCCGTCACCCGCATGGAGTAGCTGCGGGGATGGGCGGGCGCGGGATTCACCCGCACGAGGGGCGGCGTGGCGTTCATCGCGACGCGGGACTCGGCGGTGGGGCGGGGCGGGACCCAGCAGTGTCATGCGGACCCTCACACCCTCACAGGACGGCGCGTCTGCCTGGGGAAACGGGGTGTGAGCCTCACAGCCCTCACAGGCCGGGGCGCGAGCGGGGCGGGGTTACGTGTCCTTGAAGCGGTCGTCGGTGGCCATCGGCTGCTCGATCTCCCGGGCCGTCCTCATCAGTTCGAGGGCCTCGCGGCGCAGGTCGCTGGAGCGCTCCCGCAGCTGCCGGACGCGCCGGCGTTGCTGCTGCCCTCCGAGCAGCCGTCTGGCCGGAACACGGCGGGCCGCACCGGATGCGAGCCAGCGGTTCGTGCGAGTACTGCCGCCGCAGTCCGCCGACTCACTACGGTCAGCACATGACCAGTGAAGGTGTAGTCGTGGACGAAGTAGTCCGTGCGGCATGGGACTCGTACCGGATCTTAGAAAAGCGCACGTCCAGGAAGGAACGTCAGCAGGCGCAGCAGCGTGTCCAGGCCGCGATGGACACCTACGGCCGGGAGGAAGTGTCCCGGGGCGCGGTCTTCCTGGTGGGAGTGCTGACCGCGCACATCATCGGCCAGCAGGACGGCGCAGAGGAGGACCGCCTCGATCCGCTCAGCGATCTGATTCCGGCCGTGATCCGCAAGCTCCCCGGCTTCGAACTGGCCGACCCCGCCCAGGTACCGATGGTCACCGGCGTCCTCATGGCCGCGGCCATGAGCATGGACACGGTGGCCTGGCGCGACCAGTTCGGGACGATCCCGCCGCCGGAGGCCCTGGTACACAACTTCGTGCTCTGGCTGCTCGCCGACCTCTTCGACAGCCTGGTCGAACAGCCCGGCGCCACCGACCAGCTCATGCGGGAGACCTTCAACTCCATGGCTGCCGACGCCGGTTGATAGGACCCGGCGGAGCGCCTTGCCACACTCAAACTCGCCCAGGCGGCCGTGAGGCCCGACGCCCACGACGGCTTCTAGGAGAAGTGCGATGTCCAAGAAGACTGGCACCGAGAACCCGTACGGCTACGACCCGGAGACCAGCACCATCCGGGTCGGGAAGCACGACCTGGAGCGGCTGCTGCTGACGTTCCGCTCGCTGGTCCGCAAGCAGGAGCCTGGCGACTGGGACCACATGAGGGACTACGACCTGTCCTTCGAACGACTGGCAGATGCCGTCGACGCTGCTGATCAGGCCCGGCAGGGTTGTTCCCGCTGGGAGGGCCCTGACCTCCGGCTGCGCTGCACCACCACTGAGCCCGTCTACAACTGGCCGGACGGCGCTCCCTACGACGGCGGGACGCCGGTTACATGGAACGTTCCGGGCTACGGCTCCCATGCCACCGCCGATGACTCCAGAAGCCTGCCTAAATCGCTGTGCGGCTTCACCTGGTCGACGGAGGAAGGCCGACGCGTGAGCGGCTTGCCGGACTGCCGCGAATGCCTCCGCGAGGTCCAGCTCGGTGCCGAACGGCCCCGCGGCAGCTGGTAAGCCGCTTGTCAGTCATTGTCGCCCGGGTGGCAACCGGTGGATACGGCGGTGGCTACGATGCGGAACGCCCCGACCCCGGCAGTTGCGATGCCGGGGTCGGGGCGTTGTTGTCGCGGCTGGCTATCCGAGCCAGGTGATGGTCAGGACGGACAGGCGGCGCAGCGGCCGGTTGATCCAGTAGGTGAGGGACAGCTGGCCGACGGAGGCGTAGCGCACGTCCTCGCCGTCAGCGTCGGCGTTCCACTGGCGGAAGCCCCAGGGGTCGGCCGCGGCGGCGTCCAGGACGTCCCAGACGGTGTCTTCGGCGTGCTCGGGCAGGGTGTCGAGAACCTTGGCGGCCGGGGCGGAGAAGCGGACCGCGTACGGCTGCTGTCCGGTCACCGTCGCCTTCCCCTCAGCTCCGCCATGTCGATGAACTCGCTGTCGTCGTAGCCGGAGGCGACGAACGCGTCGACCGCCGGGGCGGCCGCGATGCGGCCCTGCCAGTCCTGGACGACCTCATACAGCGCGGCGAGGGAGAAGGTGCGGCGCGACTCCTCCAGCGCACTCGCCCACTCCTGCTCGAAGGCCGGCACCCAGGTGTCGGCGCGCCGGTCGGCGCGCAGCTGGGCGAGGAGTTCGGCCGGCGCCCCGGGGGCGAGGGCGTAGGTGGTGACGGGTGCGTGGTCGGGCTGCGCGCTCATCTGGTCCTCCCGGCGGGTCGTCACTTCACGGTACGCGCGCCAGGCGGTGGTGGATGCGGGCATGGGCAGATCCCTTCTGCCGGGTCAGGGAACGGGCGAGAGCTCGGGCGTCTGGCTGGATGACTGCTTGAGGAACTGGCCGTACGCGGTCTCCGCGAACCATCAGGCCGCGGAGGTGGGGGTGTGCCGCCGTATCGGCCTCCACGGGCGCGGCTCCACGAGCGTCTCCAGCTCTCCGTTGTCGTGCTGGAGGTACACGCCGACCCCGTAGAACCCGAAATCCAGCAGCGTCTCGGGATTCAGCAGGCGGTTCAGGGGCCTGGTGATGATCACCCGACGGGCGCAGAACGGTGCGAACTGCGCTGCCGCGTCCAGCTCCATCTTGGAGGGGCTCGTGGCCCGCACCGTGGCCACCGTCACCCGGCCGGGCCAGGTGACATGCCGGGTGACGTTCTGGCCGTCGATCGTGCAGATCCCGGCCGGGGCCCGCGTCACGTACGCGCGCTGGTGGTCGGTGAGGTCCGCGACGGGGAGGGGGAGGCCGTGCGGGAGCGCCATCAGGACGTCCAGGCCGCCGAAGCCGTGGCCGGTGGCGACGCCCAGGCCGGCGGCACGACGGCGCTCGTGCTCGGCATCATCGATGTCGATCTGCAGCTCGGCCTTCCCGAACCCGGCGGAAGCGGGAACGGTGACTATCACCCCTAGCTCCGCTGCTGGAGCAGGGCGCGGGCGATGGCTTGGGCATGCTCGCGCAGCGGGTGGTCCTGCTTGTCCCAGTTGGCCGCCACGTAGTTGAGGAGTTCGGCCGTAACCCGCTCTGAGTCGCTCGGGTCGCTGGCGAGCAGCCGGTCGGGGACGAAGGCGACGTCGATGGCCGGGGTGGACAGGTCTTCCTGGGCGATCACGCCGCCGTCGCGAGGTCAGCGTGTAGTTGATGCCGTCCTCGGTGGTGAACCACACCGTGTCGCCGCCAGCGTCGGCGTCCGCAGTGGCGAAGTGCGGGCTGCGGCGCAGCGCGACGGCGATGCGGACCAGGTCGTGGTCGGCGTCGAACAGCGGGCTCTTGCTGTGGTCGATGGGCGTGAGCCGAAGAACGGAAGTTGTCGCCAGGGGAGCCAGAAGAACCGGTGTACAGGACCGGTCGAAGCGGCCTGGTTGTCGCCAGCGAAGCACGCGGCTTGTCTCACATGCTCACTCGGCAGCCCTTCTGTCACCACAAGCGAAGATCGACAGCCTCTGGCTCCCCGAGGCGGTTCCATGCGGCGACACTTCACCACAACCGCGTCCTGTTCCTGCGCGTCCTATTACTGAGCGCCGACAGGAGTCGGCTACCCCGGGGGATCAGGACGCGAGTCATGCAGAAGTACGCGATCGGCCAGCACATCCCACCGTTCTTTTGGCTCCCGCGTGGTGCGAGGCGACAGCCACCCACGTCCGTCCGGCGACTGGTGGGGTTCTGGCTGTTCGTGCTTGCCTTCGGGGCCGGGCTCACCGCGCTCGACTGGGACGATGATTTCGGCGGCAGCCACCTCATGGCGCTGCTGCTCCTCTTTCATATCGTCGACGACATCAGCGACGGGGTACGGCACCGCTGGCCGGCCGCACTGGCCGCGGTAGCAGTCTTGTGGGGCGCCACCCGGCTCACCAGCGCCGTCCTGCCCGGCTCCCTCGACGACGCTTGGGCGCAGAGTGCCGCCGCCGCTGTCGGTGTCACGCTCGGGCTGGCAGTGAGCGCCGCGATCACACGGCTTCCGGAGCGCCGACTACATCGGCCCGCTGGGGGACACGACTCCGGGGTCGGCGGACAAGACTCTCGGTAAAGGACATGGCCGCCGACCCCGGTGACAACACACCTGCCTTTGTGACACCTATCGCGCTTCAGCTCAGGGCGGTAATTTAGCGGGCACGCTTTTCGCTCCAGGTTAGTAGTCCAGATCCAAATAGTCGATGTCGTTGATTTCCACGTCCGACAGTCCCATAGCGCGCCCGCCGCCGTCCTGGAAATACACTTTCTTAAATCCTTCGGCGATGATTCCGCGCATCTGCTGGTCGCTGGCCCCTGCTTCGCGGGCGTCGAACAGGCGCTGCGCGTACGCCGGGGGAAGGTGCACGGTGAGTCGCCGGAACCGGCCGTCGTCGGTCGTGCCGACGGGCGCGGTGTACCCGAACCGGGCCCTCGTCTCCACCGTGACCCCGCCAGTAGCGGCGGCCTGCTTGCGCCGGCGCTTGCGCACCTGCGGCTGCCAGCGTGACCGTACGGCCTCGTCGATCTTCGCAGCGATGTCCTTCGGCGGGTGCTTGCGTTCGCCCTTGCGGTAGCGCTCCACCGACCGCTGGCTCACCCCGAGTTCCGCTGCGACGGCTCTCGTCGTCTTGAGCTGCTTCATCAGGAAGTTGATGCGGCCCTGGAGGGTCTTGGGCGGCTCCTTGGTGAACGCTTCCCGGTCGGCGCGCGTGATCGCGTCCTCGATCTCCCCCACGGCTCTACTCCCCTTCGTCCAGGACGGCGTCGCCGCCCTTGATGTGGCGGGCTGGGTTGAAGCCCTTCTCCATCAGGTCGACCGCCCACAGCATCGACTGGACGCCTTCCAGCTTCGCCAGGCCCGGTGTGGGCCCGAGGCGGAAGGCGCCGGGCTGTGGCTTGCCGGACGCGGCGTACGGGAGGAAGTCGAGCGGGCTCTCCCCCGGCGAGGGGTACACGACGCAGTCGGACAGCACGGCGAGTGGGAACAGCCCGGTCATCTTCGCCATGTTGTTGAGCTTGCGGTGCATGTTGACCCGGGCCTTGGAGATGACGGCGGCGCGGATGTCGGGGCGCCAGGTCGGGCGCTGAAGGGCCGGCCACCGCCCGCCCTCCTTGTAGTGGCGACCCTGCGGGCGCTCACGGAGCTTGCCGACGCCGCCCTTAACCGTCGCCTTGATCGCGGAGAGCACGGCGGCCAGGGCAGGGTCGACCTGCTTGTGCTGCTCCATCGCGGCGAGGAACTGGCGGTCGTCCAGGTCCCGGGTGACGCCGAGGTCGGCGAGGGTGTCGACGTATGCCGTCTTGAGGCGGTCGTGCCACGGGTCCAGGTACGCGCCGGTCTCGCGGCGCAGGTACGCCTCGATCGGGTGGACGTCGTGCCCGAGCTCCTGGGCGTAGGCGAGGGTGTGCGTCTGGTACCAGGCAGGTCCCGTCGGCCGGGTGCCTTCCGGGGTGAACGGGCTGGGCAGACGCGGGTCCAACTCGATGTGGGACAGGTCGACCAGCCAGCTCCCGGGGATCTTCGGGTTGAACTTCGGGGCGTTGAAGTGATCAGGCGCGCTCAGGCCGACGACCAGGCGGGCCGCCGCGGCGAGGAACGCCGTGTTGAGGTCCAGGCCGACCGCGAAGGGCAGCGTGCACTCCTCATCGCTGAGCGAGTCCACCGACCGCACCCACTGGTACGCCTCTTCATTGAGGAACCCGCCGGTCCAGCCGGAGTTCACGACGACAGGGTGCTCCGGGGTGGCCTCCGGCGGCGCCGGGTCCATCGGCTCTGTCCCCAGCGAGCCCGCGTTGTAGCCGGATACCCAGTTCCCGGTCTGCGGGTCCTGCACAGCCTTTGTCGGCGGGCGCAGCGCGGTCATTAGCTCCAGGCCGGAGACGGCGGTGGAGCCGCGCGGGGTGATGACCCGCTGGGCGTAGACGCCGAGGACGCGGGCGACGTCGGCCGGCTCCATCTCGCAGACGCCGGGCCAGGACCGCTCATCGAGGGCGTCCCACGACAGGACCGCGAGTTGCACGCACTGCCGCTCGCGCCCCTGGGCCTTGCGGTAAATGCGGGCCCACGGGCCGAACCCGCGCTGCGTGAGCTGCCACTTCGCCTTCGCCACCTGCTTGACCACCGGGTGGTCCTCCGGGAGGCGGAGGGAGCGGCGCTGCTCGTGGCCCTCCAGGCGCTCCGGCAGTCCGAGCTTCACGGCGGCCGCGGCGGTGAGCACGATCAGTGGGTCGCTGTCCTTGCCGTACCGGTTGAGCTTCGCGGCACCAAGGCCGGACTCGCGCAGCGTCCACTCCACCAGCTCCGGGATGGTGGTCGCCGGGCAGTCGAGCACGATGCCGTCCACGCCGTACGCGGATCCGTCGCCGTCCAGTACGGCGAGCGGGCCATGCAGGAACCGCGGGTCACTCGCGGGCTTGGCCGCCTTCTTCGTCGCCGGGCGGCGCGACTTCTCGGCCGGACGGGCGGGACGCTCGGGCGCGGCCTGGACGACCGGGGCCTGAACCGGTACTGCGGTCTTCGGCTCGGTGGCCTCGGGCGCGGCCGGGCCGGTGAACGCCTGCGGCACCTGCGGGGCGGGGACTGGGGTGAAGGGTGCGGCATGGGCGGGGAACTTCGCCGCCCATCCGTTCAGTAGTCGCTGGTACGCCTCTAGGCGCGGCGACTTCGGCTCCGAGCGGCCGTTCTCGTAGTTCTTCACCGTCTGCGTCGTGGTCTTCAGCGCGGTCGCGAGGCGGGCCTGGGTGATGCCGGCGGCCTCTCGCAGCCGGGCGCGCTCCGCCGGGGGCGGGAGCTGCGGCTCCTCTTCCAGCAGTGCGTCGATGTTCGCGAACAGCTCTTCCTCGGATGCCATGTGTCTCTACCTCCACCCCGAACACTAGCAGCCTTTACCCTTGCTTTTAACCCATTTCTTTAACCCGATCGGATTGATTCGTTGGTGGAGGGTGGACATGCGTGCTCTACCGGTGGATGTCCTGTGCCACTGAACCTTGACCGCGTGCCATCGAAGTTTGAGCGCCCCCGGAAAGCAGGTCAGCGCTGCCTCATCAACAGATGCATCAGCGTCACCACACCGACGCCCACCATGAGGGCAGTGCCGAACGAGGGGTGCTCGAAGGCGACGTACACGGTGCCGCATCCGACGAGTGCGAGTAGTACCGTCCGCTGATCCAGCTGTCCGTTCATCAGTGGCCCTCCTATGTCTGTGCTGCGCGCCGCGGCACCTGCCAGCACAGGTCGGAACCCACCCCGGGGCGATGAAGAAGCCGCTGCCCCAACTGATCGCGCACCATGGTTCACCGAAGCCAAGGGGGTGCCTCAGCTTCCCCACGCCCCCTCGGAGCGTGCCGAGCCTTGACCATGAGGCGATCTGCGCTGGTCGGGATCGCCAGACAGGCAGTGCGCAGGGTCGCCCAAGACGGCTTCGGGCCGACTAGGCGGCCGCCTCCACGTGGAGTGACCTGGCCTCCGACGCGGCCTCCCTCGCCAAGCTGTTCGGCGCCCCCCCCCGTGCCGGAGCCCACCCGGAAGCGCACCGACGAGGACCGGCTGGACGAAGAAGCGCCGCAGCGGGCGCGATCACCGGCTGGGAAGATGCTGACGGCGCTGCAGAATTCACCGAAGGGACGTCAAACGGAACGGGCAGCCGCGCGACCACGACTCGATTCGACAGCCCCTAATCAGCCGAGGGGCGAAATCGCTTGCTGCACAAGGCTATTGATGGGATCCCGGTGCTCGCTGCCCAAAGAGGCCCTGGAGACGGCTAAGAGGTACCCGTGCGGCTGACGCGGTCTGGCGACGCCTCGGGATCCTCTCTAGGTGTGCTGCCCGGGCACGGCCGCGTGGTGTGTGGCCGAGCCGTGGTCGCCGATGGAGAACGTGGACGAGTCGACCCTGTTGATGTGGACGCCCGGCTTCGGCTCGGGCCGGGTGAGGAAGTCCCGCAGGGCACGTCCGGCCGGTGCCAGATGCGGGACGATGCTGAGCAGGAGGGCCGTGCCGAGGACCACGGCGATGATTCGTCCGAGGTCGCCGAGGAGCGCGGCCAGTGGGGGCGCGGAGAACAGCAGAAAAGTCAGGGCGAAGAGAGTCGGGACATGCTCCTGGTCGGCTTGGCGTCGGGCGGCCGCACGCTCGTGGAACTCGACATCGCCTTCATCGTTGTGGGCGACGACCCGCCAGTTGCCGAGGTCACGCACTGACACGGAGAGCCGGAGCGAGACGGCTTGTCCGCGCTCGAGGTGCCCGATGGCGAACACGGCCTCGCCCGGGCCTTGTTCACGGTCCTGGCACCTGACCACGCCCATCTCGCGCTCGGGTCCCGAGGTGATAGCGGCTTCGACGAGCTGCCCGACGGGGAAGTCGAAGCGCAGATACTGGTCCTTGACCACGCGGTTGCCGGTGTTCTCCACGCGGAAGTCAACCGAGCTCAGGCCCGCGATCGGGTGGCCGTTGAAGTTCAACTGCAGCTGTCGGCGCAGGTTTTCGTCCGTGGACAGCATGGCGTTGTGGATCTCGGCGTCCCACGAGAGCCGCTTGGTCGGCTCGCGCCGCAGCTTGAACCGCTCGACGGCGATCGTGCCGAGGACACCGCCGATGATGCCGACGAAGGCGACGACGAGGTTCTGCTGAAACTCGCTCAGCTCGACGGCTGCCGCCACGACCACGATGGACACCGGCTCCATGGACATGTGGAAATCCCCCGTCTCTCCTGTCCCGCACGCGGACGATGGTCACTTTAACCAGCGCACCGTTGCCCCGTCTGCCGGTGGCCAACGGTGGCCTGTGGCTGCGCGTAACACGGTGAGATCCTCGCTCGCTCTCACCCTGAAGAGACTGTGCGTGACCCGGCAGACCATGCTGCCGGCGGTGGCGGTGGCGGTGGCGGTGGCTGCGGTTGCGCGGCTCATGCGCTGGGCGCCGGTGGGGGTGCTGCTGCGGGAGTAGTCGAGTACCGCGCCGCAGGCCATCAAGGGCGGGTCATCGGGATCGGCTGGGGCGCCAGGCCAGTCGGGCAAAGCCTGGGCGTGCTCAATGCACAGGAACAGCAGCCAGGCCGGCGCTCCGCTCGGCTGTGTAGCCGGGCCTTGGCACACGAGGGTCGATGTCGATTTGCAGGTCAACGGGGTGCGCAGCGAGGTGAGGTTCCGGGCTCCGCAGAGATGGGTGATCGTCGGCACGAGGCCTCCTTGGGCGTCTAGGGCCTGTATCAGCGCTCAGGCGGAAGCATGTCGCGTCGTGCCGTTGCCACGCCCGTTGAGCGGGATCAGCGTCTCCAGAGGGGCGCCCTTGACCCACGCCCCCAGCAGGTCCCGGTGTACAGCAACGATGTTCTGCCGCAGTGCCAGGCCCTGCGCGTCCCTGGTGAACGCGCGGCAGGTGGTGACAAACAGGGCCACATCCGCGCCGTGTTCGGGGCGGGCGGTGCCGACGAACTTCTGCATGTCGTGCGAGGACACGCTGCGCTGCGGCGCGTACTTCTTGCACTGGATCACCAGTTTGCGGCCATCGGCGAGGTAGCCGACGACATCGGCGCCCAGGTCACCGCTCTTCCCGCTGACAACGACTCCTGAGCATCCGTCCCGCCGGCACAGATCGGCGACGTAGCGCTCGAAGTCCTGCCACGAGAGTGCGTCGACCTCCGTCATCGACAACTCCCGTGCCTTCGCCTCCTCCTGCGCGCGCCACTGCTGGTCCTCGCCGACCGCACGGCGATGCGCCTGCCACAGTCCCCAGCCGGCGCCGCCCACCACAGCCACTGCCAGCCCCAGCAGGAGGACAGGCCACACACTCGCCCAGTTCCCGGCCACCCACACCGCGACCACCACCGCGGCCGCCATGCCCCACAGCTGAATCTGCCTACGTGTCCGCTTCCGTAAGCGTCGGCGCCGTCGTCGTGCTGCCATCACTCCCCCATCTCCCCGCTCCTGTGATCCGCAGTGTGAAAGCCCTGCGCAGGCCCGGCAAGAGGGCCTACCCTGCCGCGCCAACTGGGTCGCAGTAGTCACCGCCGGTCGAACGGGATCGGGTACGAGACCGTCGGCCGCGGCGCCGGCTTCGGGTTCTCCCAGCCCGGAAAGCGCACCGGATACACCGCCGTCGACATCGGCCGCGGCCTGCTCCCGCTACCGCTGTCCTGAGCCGCCGTGCCAGACCCGCTGCCGCTGTAGCCCGCGACCGCGAGTCCCAGCAGAGCCAGAATCGCCAGATCACGCCGCGCCCTTGGCGCCCACCGGAAGTACCGCCGCACCTTCCTGCCGCCGCGCACGTGCTCTTCCACCCAGGGCATCTCCGCCTCCTTGAGCCATCAGCCGTGTCAGTTGTCTGCTTCTGACGAGGTCACCACCCAGCACTGACAAAGAGTCAGGAAGTCAGTCGCGGCAGCGACACAATCCAGACGCAAGCTGGCCCTTTGCGCTCCCACGCGACATCCGCGGCCTGCCGATCCCTCTGTCGGGCCGAGCGGTTCAAGCCGTTTCTCGAGGTGATGCCGAAGGTGGTGATGCCGGTCAGAGGTAGTGCTGCACCCAGTAGGCGAGCAGGCCGGTGACGGCGGTTCCAGCCCCGTAGGCCAGTCCCCGCACGAGGTGGGCCAGCACGACGCGGATAGCGCGGCGCCGGGCCGCGGGGCTGGTGACGGTTCGGAGGGGGCGATCGACTCGGACATGAGGGCTCCTCAGGCTGGTTCGGCTCTAGTTGAAGGCTGTGCTGAAGGGACTCACATCTCGATCAGACGGGGGTTGTCGATGAAGGTGCGCAGGACCTGGGGCCAGGGGTAGTTGGTGGCCAGGTCTGCGGCGATCTGTTCGCGGGGGCGTTCGCTGTCCTGGATGAGATGGGGCAGATGGCGGCGGCTTCGGTAGCCGAGTAGTCGTGAGTACCAGCGCCACACTCTGGCCTTTTGGAGGCTGGTGTTGTTGATGGCGTAGTGGGTGGCCAGCAGGTGTGCGGCGAGCGGGTCGTCGGCGCCGGCGGCGAACCCCCACCAGAAGACGGCACTGTGGCGTCGGCCGAGGAGGTAGAGCATGCAGGCGAAGGTGCGGGCGCCGTCGCTTTCGTAGAGTTCGAAGTGTTCCTCGTCCGCGGTGCACAGCACGGTTTCGCAGACCTTCAGCAGGTAGGCGCGGGTCACTCGGGGATCTGAGAGAGGGTTGCGGCGTACGACCGGGGTGGGGCGCCGTCGTCGGGTGCGCCTGCTGCGGGGGCGGACCATGTCGTGTCGGGCGGTGGATGGCTCACGGGCCCGGTCGCCGTCGGCGGGAGCGGCGGCGCGACGCACGCGCGGGGGCAGGGCGGCCTGGTCGGCGATGCCGTGGGCCAGGCGTCGCATGAAGTCGTCGGTGTCGTGGGTGAACACCATGTCGTCGACGGCGCGGGCCTCGGCGCGCAGCATCTCTTCGACGTCTGTCTCGTCGCGCGCATCTGCTGTGGGACCGGGCGCGTCCAGGGGGTGGTGGCTGGTCATCGGTCTCCTTCTTTCCTGGTCGGCCGGAGCAGGCGGCGCAGGTGCTGGCGCCCTTTGCTGAGGTTGGTGCGCACTGCGGAAGGGGTGCTGCCGGTGCGCTCGGCGATCTCCGAGGGCGTCAGGTCCTCGAGGTAGTGCAGCCGGATGCAGCGCGCCTGGGTCGGGGCGGTGCGCTCGAGGGTGGCCATGGCCTGGTCGAGTTCCTCGTAGCCGCGCAGTTTGAGGAGCTCGTCGACGGTGCCGCCGTCCGAGATGAAGGGCTGCACGTCGTCGGCGAGGATCTCCCGGCCGGCGTGACGGGCCTGGTGGCGGTAGTGGTCGACCCAGTAGTCGTGCACGATCTTGCGGACCAGACCCAGCGCGTCGGCGCTCGCCTCGATGTAGGCCCACCTCTGGTAGATGCGTATGGCGGCGGTCATGAGGATCTCGTCGGCATCGAAGAGGTTGCGGGTGCGCGCCACGAGGTAGCGCAGCAGGGTGTCCTTGTGCTGCCGGAAGAACCGGTCGAAGGAGGCGTCGTGCGTGGGCTGCGCGACGGGTCCCTCCTGGTCGTACGCGTCCGCTTCGCTCACCATTCCCCCTCGGCCCGAAGGGATCCGGCGCCGACGCAGTGGTGCGCGCGGCGGCAGGCCGGCAGGCGGGCGGGGCCGCCGCACCGGAGGGCATGGCGCGTCGTTGCGCCGATGCCGGTCGCTGCACGGTAGGAGCGCGGGGTGCGGTAGTCGTCCCGGCGCCCGAGGCGGTTCGGCCTCACGGGGGTCTCCTTGGGTGAAGCGCAGGGTCCGCTCATTACGGATGCGCCTGCGAACGCGTCTTCGCGTTGTGCCAATAGAACCGATCGCGAGGAGCCCAGAGTTAACCGATTGGCGAAGCAAAATTCGGAAGGTGATCATCAACTCAGTTACACAGTGTGTGACCTGCGGCTCACGCTCCGCGCAAATTCCTGGTGTGAGACATGCCACGCCGAGGACACGCCAACTCCCTTTGTTCCGCCGCCGATTCGCCACCCCGCGCCGGGGCACAACCCCCCTGACAAGCCACGGCAGGCAGTTCAGCCAGCCGCGGCGGCGAAATCAGCCACCGCGCACCACGCCTGATGCATGTATCTGAGGCGTGCATGCGCCCGCACCTGCTGAGCCGAGCCTTCACCAGACATGTTGCGCTCAGTAATGACAGAATTTGATCGAAAACATTCGCGATCCTGAAGTCTGCATCCCGTGCCGGGGGGTTTGCTGATTCAACGACGGGGCGTGGGCGGCGCCGACCGCAGCTCCGGTGCCCCACGCCGGATCAGCACCCCGGCCACCGTGCGAAGAGCCTCGTTGTCAGTGCCGCCGGTTACGGTCAGCACCATGACTTCGTCCTCCCGTAAGGCCTCACCCCGGTGGCTGCTGGAGGCCACCTGCCGTGCCACACACGACAACGGATCCGCCTGGCACGCACAGCTCGAACTCCTGCGCTTCGTCGGCTTCTTCGACCCGTCCCGAGACGTGTAGGTGGTGCGCATCGGCGCCCTCAACGCCGACGCACTGACCGCGCTGAACACCCTGTACGAGGCCGCGTCCCGCTACCGCACCCAGATCAGCTTCACTCCCGTCGCAGCCCCTCCCGGCTGGCAGGCTCCCACCTTCGAAGACGGCGAACTGGCCCAACTCGTAGCAGCTGCCACCGACCAGGGGCGCCGCCTGGGCCAGTTGCCCGCCGCCTGATCCGGTCATGCCGCAGAGGTCCAAGGTCGAGCTGTACGCGGCTATCCGACGGGATCAGCGGGCTGGCACCATCGTCGAGACGGGTAGACAAGCACGGGCACCTCTGATGCTCTTGACCGCTCCGGCGTCCGGAGGGTCCCGGAACGAGCCAGACGGCCAGAGTCCGGGGGCGAGGGGCTCCGGCGAGGCAGCCGTGCGATAGGAGGTGCGGCACCGCCAGAACGCCATCCAGTTGGTCCTTGCGTCACCCGGCTACAGGGGCCGACGCTTCCGCGTTCGGGTCCGCGATGGATTTGGCCAGCGCGTTGATCCTCTGCTGGAGTTGCTTGATGCTTTCGCGGACGTCATCGTCGATCACCGTTGCCAGTTGCTGGGGGTCGATTGATTCGATGCCCTTCGCGGTGGACTTCAGTGCCTTGAGGTACTGGGTGCGCTGTTCAATTGTCTGGAGGTCCCGATCGGACTCCACCGTCTCCTCGATGGCTTCCCGTACGGTTTCGTATGCATCGGTGACGCTCTCAGGGGTCGCCTCTGAGTCTTCGACGGCTGCCAGGCACGCGGAAACTTTCTGGCGGGCCTGGCTGGTGAGCTCGATGATCTGGCCGGCGGGGGTCTTGGCTTTCCCATCTGTGGCGACTTGCCGTACGAACTCGATGCGTTCTGCCTTGCGTGTCTGGGCCGCGGCTTCTTTGCGGATCGCCGGGTCAGACATCGCCTGCGCAACCACTGTGGCTCTGAGTTCCGGGCGTCCCATCAAGGCATCGCGAGCGGCTTCGGCTGTCTTGGGGTCGCCCAGGATCGCGGTGCGCATCGCGGCCGGATTCTTAGCCACCTTCATGGCTTCGGTATAGCTGGTGCCTGCGGCTTTGGCTTCCTCCGCGATGTGCTCGCGCCGGTCGGTGCTCTGTTCGTAGACGGTGAAGTAGTCGCCCCAAAGGTGCGCGTCGGGCAGGTCAATCTCTTGGCCCGGGGTCAGCTTGTCGAAACTGGGGACTTTGCTGTCTGCCGCTGCACGTTCCCATGCACGGTAAAAGCGCATCACCCGCGCAGCAGAGGTGCCGGCCATCTCGGCGAACCTGCTGGCGGATACCTTCTCGACATCCCCATCGTCGACACCCCACGTCTCGCTCGGTCGGCGCTCGACTGTGCCGGGCTGGACGTTGCGGGCGACCAAGAGCCCGAAGACCCATCCACCGCTTCGGTCATAGGCGCCGAAGACCCGGGCATCGCGGGCGACGGGGTCGCGTTCGGGGTCGGGCCCGAGGAGCCGGGTGACCTCCGCGCGCATGGTGTCCATCTGCTCTCGGATGCGTGGCACGCCTTCGTGTGGATGCCGCAACTGAAGCAGTATGCGGACGTTCTCCACGCTGGCGCCAAGCCCGAAGGGGGGGTTCGCTTCGATGAACTCGGAGAAGCTGTTGAACGGTTTCTCCTGGTTGACGCCGGAGGGGACCTTCTTCCAGGTTCCTTCCGCCATGACGGCTGCCAGCAGCTCCAGGAAGCCGATCGGCGTGCCACCGTTGCGTTCCAGGGAGTCTCGGAGCTGGTAGACCTGATGCTGCTCCTCAGTGAGATAGCTGTTTGATTCGACTCGGACGGTCATGGAGCTCTCCTACTTGAGGGCCAGTGCAGCGCGGAACCTCCTGCTGGCCTTCTCTACGGTATTGGCGTTCGCTGCCGTGCAGTCGGCAGCCTCGTTCACGCGTGCCGTCGCTTTCATCGCAGCGTCCCGGTAGCCGGCGTCTCCCGGCTTCACACCGCCGCGGTACAGATACTGCCTGATCGTCTCTGAAGTTTTGGAGTTGAAATCGGCGATCTGCTGACGTTCGGTCTTCGGGGCCTCTGTGGGCGGCTCCGGTTCCGGTTCGGTGCGCGGCTGGGGGACCGGGGTCGGCTGCTTGAGCATCATCCCGGCCATCGCGATGATTTGCTTCAGCTTGGTGACGTCTTCTGCAGCGTCGACAGCTCGCTTCAGCGTCTCGACCATCAGCGTCTCGTCCGCGTCCATGTCGAGTTCGTTGCTTGAGGCCCTGGTGGTCGTGGCGACCGCGGAGTCGATGTAGGAGAACTCTTCCTGGACGGCGTCTCCGGGCTCTTCGCGCTCCTCTTGTTCCCGTTCCTCCAGGACCTTCAGTCCCCGGTCGTTCTCCTCGCGCAGGAGGTCGAGGAAGCCCTGCATCTTCGGGTCGTCCGGGGCCACGATCAGGCAGGTCTGTTCACGGGCCGGTGTGCCGTCCCATACGCGCAGGCCGCGGCCGATCAACTGCATCAGGTGGCCGCCGTCGCGGTAGTGGGTCAGGATGCCGACGACGGTGATGGTCTTGCAGTCGTAGCCGATGAACGCCATGCGCACGGTCACTAGCAGGTCCATCGGCTTGACCTTGAAGTCCTGCAGGACCTGTGAGGCGCCGGTGTCGGATGACACGGCGAGCGCCACGCGCAGGTCGGGGTAGCGCTGTTGGAGGTACTTGTAGACCTTCTTGGCGTCCTGCTGCTGCATGCAGGAGATCAGGCCGCGGTAGGAGGCGTGAAACTTCTGTTTGTCCCAGATGGCCCTCACGACGTCGTCGACGAGGGGCTGCCAGGTCTTCTCGTCCCTGAGCACGGGTACGAGTTCGCTGCCGTCGTCGGACAGGTTGTACTCGAGGACGCTGTCCCCGCGGCCGGCATCGTCGGCGAGCGTGCGCTTGGAGACGCGTGCATTGGTGAGGCGCATCTCGAACTTGCGCAGGTAGCCCTCCGCGATGCCGTTGGAGTACTTGGCTTCCGCGTGGTGGACCAGGACCTCACGCTTGGGGTCGGTCGGGTGGGGCTCGTAGTCAGCCAGCACCAGCCGCTGGTTGTCTGCGCGGTTCGGCGTTCCGGTCAGAAGCAGGGTGTGCCGGGCGTACTCGTGCATCTGCTTGATCAATGCGCCAGCGCGGGTACCGCCCTCGCCGGCGTCGGGGTCGGTCGTGTCGCCGCAGAACTGCGCCTCGTCAGCCACGAGCAGGAACCGGCCCCGATGCTTGGCCGCCCATTCCAGAAAGACCGACTCGTTGGTGACCAGCGCGCTGTAGGTGGAGATGAAGCCGCTTCCCGGTTCGGTGACTGGCGTGAGCGGCTTTTCTTTGATTTTGTGCCGAATCATCCCGATGCGCTTGGTGCTGTCGAACCGCAGGCAGTCCCCCTTCGTCACAGAACCTTGGCTGTCCCGCTGCATCCAGTCGGTCTCGCACTGCGCGGCAAGGGCGACCCGAGGGGCGAAGACTGCCACGTGGTCGATCAGGCCGGCCCTGAAGAGCCTGGTGGCTGTTGCCTGGTAGGTGAGCGTCTTTCCCGACCCGGGAGAGGCGAGGACGGCCGTCAGGCGCTCACCCGCATGGATACGGTCAAAGACTTGGTCGATGACCTCCCGCTGGAAGGGCCGCGGCGAGAATTCGTCGGTGTACTGCACCCCACGTCCCTTTCCTTTGTTGCACCGCGCACACAGTGCTTGCCCGTTCTCGATCACTGTCCGGCCGCCCTGCACCCAGGGCACCATGTGGTCGGCCTCCCAGCCGTCCAGCAGCGGTGCACTGCACGTCTCGCACCGTCCTTCGGCGAGGTCGTACAGGATGTTGCGCTGGTTCTGGGTGAAGAACCGCTGAGGATCCCGATCCGCCACTACAGCTCCCTAAGTCCCCCGATATGCACCTCAGTTGCCGGTTCGCAGGCTACAGGCGGGGTCTGACAACGAGCCGTGTACTGAACGGGATTGACCGATCATCACTTCTTTCTGATCGGCTGACGGGCCGAAGGACAGGTCGGCAGGCGCACAACGCACTGAGCGCCTGGAGAAGCCGTCGACGGTCCGCGAGATCCTAGGGGCGCGCCGGCCCCCGGCTGGGTCCTGCAGAAGCTGGGCAGCGGCCGCGGCCCCAGCCAGGGCGTCATCCACGCCGTCGACTGCGGGGAAGCACCCGCCGGGGCGCCGCCGCTCACCCTGGACCAGGCATTGGACGCGGCGGAGCACCCGGGCGTCCGGCTGTGTTCCCTGTGCGGCGCTGCCCTCGAACTCGATCCCGTGCTCCGGGGCTTCGACCACGGCGGCAACTGACGGACGTACGAGGATCCGGGCGCTGCCTCAGTTACCGGACTGGCCCAAGAAGGCATCGAACATGGCGCGGGCGCGCTCCGGCCCGTACAGGGTCATCTGCTGCTGGACGAGGGCCTCGATGCGTTCCTTGACTTTGGTGAGCTCCTCCGGCGTGTCCAGGTGTGTGGGATCGAACGGCTCCTCGACACCGACCACCGCCGGGAACGGCTGGTCTGCCGTCCCGATGTCGTAGGAGCGCACCTCTGGGACGAGCGGCAGCACGATCAGGCGGGAGCCCTCCGTCAGGTTGAGCGCGGCAGCGGAGGGCGCGTACAGGTTGCCGACCTTCTCCCGCAGGAAGAACGCGGCCATCTCCGCCGGGGAGACGATGAACCCCCACCTCTCGTACATGTGCGCCAGATCGTCGTCCCATACGTAGCCGGTCAGCAGCCGGCGGCCGCGCCGACGCTCGATGTCGGCGGCTGCACGGACCAGCTGCCGGCCGATGCCCTGCCCGCGGGAGGAGGGTGCCACAGCCATAAAGGCCAAGTGCGCGCTGACCGCGTTGACCCGGTCGAACATCTTGCGCTGCATGCCAACCTGCTGGGCATACAGGTTCTGATGCGCTTTCAGGTCGGCCAAGTCGTCGCCCGGCTTCGAACCGAGGTTGCCGCCCTGGACCAGCACGGCGCCCAGCAGTGTGCGGCGCCGCTCGAAGACCAGGAGGCGGAACGGCTCGGCGTACCGGGCCGTGTCGACCCCGCTGTCGAGGAGATGACAGGACGCCGCCAGCTGCATCCGGTCCTGTTCATCCCGGGCCACCTCCGCGAGCAGGGTCCGGACGGCGTCGCCTTCTCCGACACGAGCCGGGCGTACGCCCGACGTCTCCCCCTTGCGTGCCTTGACCCGCCCCATGTGCGTCTCCCTCGGTGTCGGTGGTGCGCAGCGTTCTGGAGAAGCAGCTCACCGTCGTTGCTCCCGTCCAGAATCTCCCCCGAGAACGTGCAGGCCGCTGGCGAGCGATAGGTCGCGCTGCGATGGCCCTGTCCCATGTGCCGCACAGACAGCCGAAGTCCTCCTGATCTGGCCGTGCTGCTCCCTGCGCGCGGAAGTCGGGGACAGACAGGATGAGATCCCGGTGCGCGATAGCAGGTCCGGTGCGGGACGTTCGATGCGGTGCGTGGTCGCCGCCAGCCTGGCCGGAGCCTCGAAGGGGCGTTCCGTACCTGCGGCCACCCTTGTTGACGTCTCGCTCAAACTAGAACACGCGTTGCGTTCGAACGTGTACCGTCTGATCACAGCTGAGCCGAACATGCCATGAACTGACGGATAAGCGTATTCGCAGGCTGGAGTGTCATGAACTGCAGCCCATGGGTGGGTCACATGCCACGGGCCTGGCGCCGGCGCTGAGGGGTCAGCGCGGACGGTGCGCCCAGCACCGCAACGTCTAATCAGGGCCTGAAGTCGAGCGCGCGGACGCAGCGGTGCGCACATTCTCCGCAGCGTGATCGGACAGTTGCAGCTGCTCGCGCGAGGCGGGCATTGGGGGGAAGAGTCTGTGTTGAAAGGTCGCGGCACTGTAGGAGTGCTGTCTGCACTCGCACTCGTATCCACGTTCCTGCTATCCGGCGGGGCCACGGCCTCCGCTGCGGGGGCGGCGTGTTCGCTTCCCGACGGGACACTCACGCGCGCAGATCTACCAGAAGGAACGTCGGTCGTTGAGTGCGATGCCGTAGGCAGGGTTGTGCGCTCTGGCGAAGTGCAACTGGAGGTACCTGAGCCGGGAAATGGTGTCACCCTCACGGCGCTGGGCGCGACAGGGAACGAGGCGAGCTTCCAGCTGTTTGTCTCCGACGACGGACGCATCCAGTACCCGGAACCTGAGGAGTTCAACACCGGGGATGCGGAGGCCAGCACCAGTGCTGTTCCGTCCGCCTGCGACGACAGTGCCTACGCGCTGCTGACCTATGAATGGTTCGGCCACCCGTATAAGTGGTACCTGGGGGATGGCGGCAACCCCGGCGGGATGAACGACGACGATACGGCATTGGCATTCGCCGACGCCATCAACAACATCACCCGCAGCACCAACGACTGCGGACTGGCCGACGAGGTCAGCGCCGAAAGGGACTACCAGGGCCTGACCACTACCGAGGCTGACATATCTCCGACCGAGGCGAAATGTTTGCCCCGTGACGGCACGAGTACCTGGGACGGGGGCGACCTCATCTCCGACTGGGTGGCAGTCACTTGTACATTCTCTGAGCCGTCCGGGTCGGCCAGGTGGCTCAGCGTCGAATCCGACGTGCGCTACAACACGACCGACTATGACTTCACCAATGAGGGCGGCAGCGCCACTTGTAGCTACAAAATCGATCTGCGAGAGACGGGAACGCACGAGGCCGGTCACGTCTTTGGGCTGGACCATCCCGGTGCCGGTCACGACAATCTCACCATGCACGCCAACTCGTTCTGGTGCAGCACGTCGAAGCGGACCCTCGGCCGTGGTGACGTTCTCGGCCTTCGCGCGCTGTACTGATCCATCACCCCCCGGCCTGCCGATTGACTTCATTCCTTGGCCTCGACCGGCGGGCCGGGTGCTTGACCGATGCAACCCGGCCGGAACGTGGCTGTGGAAACGTTCCTCGGCCCACGCGAAAGGGAAGGTGCGTGTGACTGGAAGCCCGCAGCCCGTGTTCCATCGGAGGAAGCTGACATGCGCAGCGGTGCTGGCCTTCCTGGCCCTAGCCGCGGGCTGCTCCGACGCCGATTCCGCTGATGCGCAGGGAACCTGCATGGGGATGATCAAGTTTGCTGGTCGCACCTACATGGGCACCTACAAAGACCTCCCCCTCAAAACAGGGGACCGACTCGGCTCGACGCGGCCAGAGCCGTGCAACGACACCGGAAGCAGCCGCCCCGTGTCGAAAGAACCGACCCTCAAGGTGTACCGCGTCATTGGCATTGACGCCAAGCTCGCAGTCGGCGTAGGTGACACGGTGCAGGACGTTCGCCTCTACGCCGTCCGGGATGGCAAGAAGGTGCCGCGTGACGTGGAAGTGTTCATCGAACATGCACGGCGCACGAAGGACGGTTGACGGCCAGGGTGTGAATCGGCACACCGGAGCATCCTCTCGCGGGAACAGTAAGCCCCCGGCCAGAGCTGGCCAGCGCACTGAACCCTTCTCGGTATCTCCTCGTGACGGTGTGTGATCAACTTTCATACGATGCGGCCGTGTTCGAGTTGGAGCAGGACGTCGCGAGGCGGGTCCGGCCGAGCCGCCGCAGTCCGGCTGGGGTTTGATAGCCCGTCAACAGCACCAGGGCGGCCTTGGAGGTTGCGTAGTCGAAGGCCCGCTCGAGCGCGGGGAAGTACTCCAGCATCTGGGCCCGGAGCCGATTGATCGCGCGGGTGCGGTCCGCAGACGAGTCCAGGCGGCGGGCGGTAAGGATCTTCAGGTCGACCGCGATCTCGCCGGCAGGCCGGCGAACCTGAACCTCAGTGGCGTCCAAACGCAGCTGAACACCTTCGGCCTGGGCGTAGGCGAACACATCCTCCAAAGTGCGAAGCCGCAGGCCGGGCCGGTCCGGCACGGCGAACCCCGAACGGCCAGCAGCCGCCGCACTTCGCCCACGGCCCGGGTGATGGTGGAGCGGTCCACGTCATACAACAGGGCCAGGACCGCGTGTGACAGGTCATGCCTCAAGTGGATCAGCGTCGCTACCAGTCGGTCCACGAAGACGAGTCGGTGCCGGGCACCGGCTCCGGGAGCACGCTTTCGCTCCCCGCCCCTCGCCTGGAACCGGCGGCCCTCAACTTCGACCACCCACGGCCTGGCCAACTCCACGACCAGCGACGACAGATGAGCTGTCAAGATACCGGTGAACAACGGATTCATCAGCACCGAACGGTCAACCATGCCTCTCACTCACAGAGCATGCCCACCCGCTATCACGCACCAACTCGTTAGCCCGAGGGGCCTTACGACCCGTTTACAGGCAGTGCAGGCAGGATGGTGGCCAAGTCAGGCATACGAAGGGGTGGGCACTGCTGTGCGCGTAGCCAAGCACAAGGGCAAGCGCCAGCTTGCCCTTGTCTCCGATTGGTCATCTAAGGGGCCCAAAAGACGTGTTTGTTCGTGCCCGACGTCAAGGGTGACCTCCTCTGCTTGCAGCTCCAGCAGGGAGGTGTGAGTCGTGGTCAGTACCTCCCATGGGGGGCGTGAGTCGTCGGTTCCGCCGCGGCCGAAGCAATCACCGCACATGAATCACGACCTGTCGCCTGTTCGGTCTTGGCAACGCCCCGAGCCGCCCAGGCGCCGCCCCACCATTCGGATGAGGCTGACGTTGTTGTACGGCGGCATGTTCCTGATAGCCGGAATCGTCCTGCTTACGATCATCTATCTCCTCGCTGCGGAGGCACTCCGAAACAGCGGCGCGGCTCTCAGCGTCTCCGGCGGCTACGACCTGAGGTTTTCCAGTGATGTCTGCCCGGCGATTGGCGAGGCCCAGAGTGTTAGTGAGTTCAACAGCATTCTGGCCACCTGCCTGAACGACCAGCGCGCTGCCGCACTCAACTCGCTCTTCAACCGTTCATTGATGGCCCTGATGGCCCTCACGGTGCTGGCCTTCGCGTTCGGCTACGCACTGGCTGGCCGCGTACTGGCGCCGCTCGGCCGCATCACGCGCGCAGCCCGCCAAGTGGCCGGCACCGACCTCTCGCGCCGCATCGAACTGGAGGGCCCCGAGGATGAGCTTAAGGAACTCGCCGACACCTTTGACGACATGCTCGACCGCCTGGAGCGAGCCTTCACCGCGCAGCAGCGGTTCGTCGGCAACGCCTCGCACGAGCTGCGCACGCCGCTCGCGATCAACCGCACGCTCGTAGAGGTCCACCTCTCCGACCCCGGCGCCCCCATGGAACTCCAGCAGCTCGGCAAGACGCTGCTCGCCACGAACGAGCGCAGCGAACAGCTCGTAGAGGGCCTGCTGCTACTCGCCCGCAGCGACAACCAGCTCGTGGAACGTAAGCCGGTCGACCTGGCGGAGGTCGCCTCGCAAGCCATCGACCAGGCCAGGTCAGAGGCCGAGGAGAGGGGTATCGAGATCCGCGGAGAGCGAGCTGCGGCGGTCGTCCAAGGCAGCGGCGTCCTGTTGGAGCGCATCGCCTTGAACCTCGTCCAGAACGCCATTCGGTACAACGTCCCCGAAGGCGGCTGGGTCGAGGTGACCACCGAGGCGCAGCACGGCCAGGCGGTCTTGGTCGTCTCGAACACGGGCCCAGTGGTCCCCGCCTACGAGATCGAGAATCTTTTCGAGCCCTTCCGAAGGCTGCGCACGGAGCGCACCGGCAGCGATAAGGGCGTGGGCCTCGGCCTGTCGATCGTCCGGTCTGTCGCGCGCGCACACGGCGGCACTGTCATTGCCACACCACGCGATGGCGGCGGACTGGATGTTCAAGTCAAGCTATCGATGCAGTGATCGTTCGGCAGTTGAGGCCGATCTCGCAGAGCACTGGTGATCAAACCGGGCGCCGCACCTACGGCTTCGCCAAGCAGGGAACCGGCTACGGACCGACCATGGGGGCTTCCCCACCACTCCGCCACTAAGGGGCGATGGTCAGAAGCCCCCAAGTAGCGCGAAGGTCGAGTGACACCTACGAGACCGGGATCGGCGTACCCGTCACCAGCAGCGGTTCACGTCGGAGACCGGGGCGACGTTCGGTGCGTATATCCAGCCCTTTGTTTCGGTGCCGGCGACACGTCCGTATATCCACATGTTTCCGTAGTCGTTGTAGATGTAGCACCAGTAGTAGATCTTCGTACCCGCGGTGAAGGTGCCGTGCGAGCCGCACGACTCGTAGGGCTTCGGCCTGATGGCACTGTCCCACCGCAAGGTGCCAGAGCCGCTCGAATTGTTCGGCGGCACGTAGACCGTGTCGCAGACGCCCGCGGCACTGGCACTGGCGCTGGTTGCGCCGAGCCCAACAAGAACCCCCCCTAGGAGCGCGGTAGTTGACAGTAGTGATACAACACGAGCCTTGAGCTTCATGAAGTTTCCCCTCCCAGAAAATGTCATGACTTGTGCATGACAGAAGGCAATCTGTCACTGGCAATCAGACGTTGCGGCAACTTTATGGTTTCGTTACGTTGTCGAAGCGCTGGACAGTGGCACTCCATGGGGCAGATCCACGCTGATCGTCGAGTGCGGAGAGCGCAGGGATCGCGTGGGTCGCGAAGCGGCGGCTTGGGACGGCACGCTGATCTCGGTTCGTGAGCGCGTCATAAGGTAGCGACATGAATGAGAAGCGCCGCAACGATGATGACGAGACCATGACCGGCATACCTGCCGATGACGTTGAGACGTCCGATGATGAGCCGGAGGACGAGCCAGTCGACGCATGGCTGGCAGTCGATGGCGATGCAGGCGGAGGCTGGTAGTTCAGCCTGGTTTCGAGTACGGAACCGGCTTTGGCTCAACTTCTGTGACCTTGCCCCGGAGGACTCAGAGATGTTCCACCTCAAAGCCCAGACACGTCAGGTGCGGACCGGACGGCTGCGGATCGGTCGCGGTGCTGGCGGCGTCGTTCATGGGGCTGGTGAGACCCGCTCCTGGCGGGTGCGAGGCATGCGAAAGGGGCCCGTTCATACCGGGCCCCCGGGTGGTGCTGTCAGCGGTGCGTATAGAGCCACACCTCATGTGCCGCGCTGCTGCCACGCTGCGCCTCGGCCTTGATCCGCTCCAGAATGGGCTGCGCCTGCTCCGATTTCACGCCGTGATGCGCCAGTTCGACGTAGGCCTGAATCGCGTCAAACGACGTGCGAACCTCGCGGAGGGCGTCTTCCAGGCCCGGTGAGCTCATAGCCACACTATGTGTGCCAAAACTGTGAGGTTCCCGTGAGGTGTTGCTGTCGGCTCAGCTTGGTCATGCGACCACCGTCCCGGTGGCGTCGTCGTCCAGCGGACGCGCTCGGGCAGCCGGTCCGTCCACAGCGCTGCCGCGGCCGGCTCGGTCGAGGCGGCGGCCTGCTCCCGGAGCTACTGCCGCAGCGCCACCAGCAGGTACTGCGAAGTTGGTAGTGACGGTTAGTGGTGGATGAGGCAGTCCGCGCAGCAGGGACTCGTACCGGCGCACACAGGGCGGGCCGACCGGAGCGATCTTCGGTGTGGGAACGCCTTCCCTATCCCGGTACCGGTCGGCAGACTGAGCCCGTCACAGAAGTATCCCGGGGGGACACATGGAGTTAGACGGAACTGAGCTGTCCGAAGCGATCAAGGCGGTTCGCGCCGGACTGGTGGCTGCCCAACGGGACGGGGACGGCTCTCCAGTGCGCTTTACCGTCAAGGACGTCACTCTCGATCTGGGGATCGAGCTGCGTCATGCGGCGTCAGCTGGCGGCGGGGTCAAGGCGTTCGTCGTCTCGGCCGACGCCCGCGGGGAGCGTGCCCGTACCGCGACGCACCGTATGACCGTCACGTTGGAAGTCGAGTCCTCACCGAACGGCCGCCGAACGCTCATCGGTGACGAACGGGGCCTGGACCCGGTCCCCGCTCCTCCTGCTGGCATGTAACGGCGTACCGGTGGAGCAGCGGACCGTCGAAGTCATCAATCCGCGTGTCCCGATGTTCGGGTCGGGCTGCCTGGTCGCACCCGGAGTCGTGCTGACCGCACACCATGTGGCCTGCCCGGGTGGGGACATGCTGCCTGTCACGGTCCGGGACAAGGTCGGCCGCACAGCGGAGGCCGAGGTGGTCTGGGCGGATGCTGCGCTGGACGTCGTCCTGCTGTCCACTGACCGGTCCTTGCTGGGGACGGACCTTGCCGTCGCCCGTTGGGGAGAGCTGACCTGCGATTACCCGGCCGCGCGGCCGGTGTGCACGATGACCGGCTTCCCGAGGGCCATGCGCCTGGCGCTACCCGACGACCCGGAGAAGTTCGTCCCCGATCTGAAGAGCGTCGACGGGCACGTCAAGCCCGAAACGGGCTCGCGGGGTGGGCACTACGGCTTCGAACTGAACGATGCCTCCACCGGCTCAGCCGAATTGTGGCGGGGCATGTCCGGGGCCGGCGCCTTCTGCCACGACATGCTCGTGGGCGTGGCGACCTTCGCCTCGGATCACTGGCAGGGGAGCCTGCTGTACGTGGTGCCGGCCGCCCGGCTGTTCGCCTCGCCCGGCTTCACCGACGCGGTCACCTCTGTGACAGGAATGGCGCCGCAATTGCAGCCCGCCGACCTGAGCGTGCTGTTCACCGACGTGCCCGACCCGCAACTTTCCTCCTCCTGCCTGCTCCATGCACGCTCGGCCGTCGTCCCCATGTCCGGCATGACCGGACAGCTCGACACGCTCGACGCCTGGTGCCGCACCAGCCGTTCCACGGACATCACTGCCGTCACCGGCATGGGTGGCATCGGCAAGACCCGCCTGATAACCGAGTTACTCCACCGCCTGGCCCAGCCCCGCCCGGAACAGCCCACGGCACGGGGATGGACCGGCGGTTTCCTCGCCGACACGCCGCCCCAGCAACCGCCGCCCTACGGCATGCTCGCCACCAGCAAATACCCGCTGCTGATCGCCGTCGACTACGCCGAGACCCGCCGCGCCCAGATAGACCAGGTCCTCGACATCCTCGCCGCACGCCGCGGGGGCCAACCGGTGCGCGTGCTTCTCCTGGCCCGCGGTCACGACAACTGGTGGCCCTCCCTTCGCCTCGCCCGGCAGGGCACGAGCGTGATCAGTACCGGCACCCCGGTTGCCATCGATTCTGCTGATGCGCTCAGCAACACCAGCACGGAGGCAGCTTTCGATGACGCGAAACGGGCCTTCAGCGAGCGCATCCGTGCCCTGCGAAACGCCGGTCACGAGTGGGCCACCTCTCCGTTGACCTCGGACACCGAAGCGGACGGCGCCTTCGCGGGCACCGTGAAACCGGACGATGACAGGGTCATTTCCCTGCACATGGCGGCGCTCGCCGAAGTCCTCAGCACGCTGAATGACTCCTTTGCCCGCCATGAGAACCCCATGGACGTCCTCATCGCCCACGAGATGAGCTACTGGCGCAGGATCGTGGAGGCCCGCGGGCTGTTCTTCGACGAGGACCTGATGCGCACTCTCGTCTCCGTCCAGACCGTGACCGGCGCAAGCCGACGGTCCGACGCTCGGGCCGCCGTCGCGGCCGGCTTCGACGTGCACTACAGCGGCTTCCCTAACACGGCGCCACACGACGGGGCCCGGCTTGCCGCGTACGAAGACATCCTCACCGCCGCTTACCCCTCCGGCGACGGAGCCCGCTGGGGCACGATGGGCCCCGACCTCCTCGCGGCCGCCCTGGTTGCCAAAGTCGAAGTAGCCAGCGACCAACAGTTCATCGAACAGCTCCTGCCTCACCCCAACCTCTCGCCGGAACAGCGCCATCGGGGCCTCACCGTCATCGCCCGGGCCACATCCGACCAGCCTGATCTCGCCGCCGGCGCGGCCCGCGCCGTGGCCGCCGCACCGCGGCAGCTGCTGTCCCTGGCGGCCAGGACCGTCGCCGCCGAGCTCGACCCCGAGGTTGCCCGCCCGTGGCTGCTCGGACTGCAAGATGCCATCACCGAACTGGCACAGCAGCCGGACGCCGACCAGCGGATCTCCGCCTGGGCCGCCGGCGTCGTCAGCGCTTCCCTCACACAACTGGAAACTGGGCTTGAGAACTACTTCAACTCTGTGGAAGCAATTCCACCGCCGCCCGAGTTTGGCCCCGCCCGACATGATGATGACGGCTTGGAGGAGGATGCCGACGACCCGGATGAAGCCGAAGCGGATTGGGGCACCTATGCCGAGGACGAGCAGACCGCGGAGCCAGACCCCCCGGCCCCGCTATCCCTCGCTCCCGCACCGCACCGCAGTGGCAGTGGCAGCCCAAAGACCGTCCACGTCCATGAGGTCACCAGCCCGGTCGCGCGGGCCGTCCTGACCTCTGTGGGGCTCGCCCACCTGACGCTCGTAGCCTTCGTGACCGGCAGCATCGCCTATTTTTCCGACGACTTCCCTGGAGCAACTTCCTGGCTCCTGCCCCCGATCATCGTTCTCTTCCATCTGGTGATCGGTCTGCTCTACGGCTACGGCAAAGTGCCGCTGTCCTTTGTAGCTGTGGTGCTGCCACCTGCGGTCATTGCGATGACTGTGCTGTGCGCCGTGAGCTTCAGCGCGATGCACGGCGTACACCTCAACCCCGTCGCCCTGGGTGCAGCATGGGCCAGCATCTTCTCGCCCGGTCTCATGGCCCTCACCTACGCCTTCCGGGCCTGGCTCGGCCAGGTCCGGTAGGGCGACACCAAGTAGCCGGCCCTCGCCAACCGGGTATCTCCCTCCATCTTCAGCGGCGCGTCTAGCGGCCCTTAGATGTACGAACCCAGGATCAGAGGCGAGGTCAACCCCGCTCAGCTCGCCGTTGCGCAGGATGGTTCCCTCGGACAGGTGCCGTCTCGCCGTAGGACTCGGAATGCTTGGTCAATTCCATTCATAAGCAGTCCAGTTAGACGCGGTTCAGCGTATCCGGCTTTTCAGCGTGCGGGGGCTCCGCGCTTGCCCTGAACCGGAGTCAGGTCTCCTAACTGGAAGGACCACCCGCCAGTTAGTCACCGCATGGGTGCATATGCCCCGCGCACAGCTATCGTCCTTATTGGTCCTGGTCTGCTCAAGGTGGTTCCTTCGAACCGGGACACCCCGGCGAGGCTCTCCATCGGCGCGGCCAAACCGTGCCCGTGAGCCGCGCGGCCAGTCAGTCGAGCGCGTAGACCGTTCCAAGGTCACTCATCTGACGCACAGGGATGTCATCCAGGGGCCGCACTGTGTAGGAGGTCGCGGACATGAATCGCGGGTCTATAGACAGTGCAGCCCACGCCTTTGTCGTGTCTGAAAGCTTGAGAGTCCATGAGATGCGAAAGCAGCCCTCGAGAACGACGAGATAGCAAGGGGCGAGCTCGGAGCGAACTCCGGGGCGAAGGAGTTCTGCGGCATCGTCTCGATTCGTGGAAACGACCCGGATATTCGACGGAGATACCTCTCCCCAGGTGCGGCTCCACTCGACCACCACACTACGGATCTGATCTAGCGTGGCTGGAGATATGTAGCTGTCACTGACATCGCTCATTGTTCCTCCGAGTGCTCATCGCGCGGGAACTCCTTGCCCAGCTGGTCGAGTCCGACTGGCTGCGCCTGCCCGCCTACAGGGCTGAGCCGGGTGGCGCTGCCCATCTTCTCCTCGCGCCAGCCGCGATGGACGCCTTCGGCGCCTCGGGGACGGCGGCCTCGACCTGGACCAGGTCGCATCTGCACTCTGACATCCCAACAGGTCGGCGAGCACGCCGAACTGCTCCTGGCCGCGGACTGGCTCACCGACAGCGCAGTCGACGCCGATCAAGGACGGCTTCGCGGGCAGCTCACCGAGCCCGGCACGGGCATCCCGCCCCCGCCGAGTCACTCCCTCTGCTCTGAGCTTGCCGGGTCAGGGGACGGACCCGGCGGGGAGGGAGGCGTCGGAGATCCAGGCATGAGGACAATTGCCTCGGTTCCGCCTCCTTCGGCAGGTCGCAGTGAGACAGTCCCCCCGGATCTCTGCACCACTCGCGCGACGATCGACAATCCCAACCCGCTACCGGGCAGACTCCGGGCCGTGGGCGAACGCCAGAATCGGTCGAATACATAGGGCAGATCGTCCGGCATCACCCCGGGTCCCTCGTCGCGCACTGTGAGCTGTCCGCCGGTGAGCGTTATTTTCACGGTCCCCTTTTCAGGGGAGAACTTGACAGCGTTATCCAGGAGGTTCACTACTGCGCGTTCCAAGGTTGCCGGGTCTGCGAGAACGAACCAGTCTTCCATGGCGCTCGTGAACGCGAGGTTCTTGCCGCGCAATTTGGCCCGTTCCAGAGCCCGACTCGCGACCTCGTGCATGGGTACCACGTGAAGGGAAGTCCCCCCTCCCGGTGCGTTGTCCGGGCGGGACAGCTCCTGGAGATCTCCGATAAGGCCAGCGAGTTCGCCGATCTGAGCAGTAACGGATGCAAGCAGATCAGCCCTCGCTCCCTTGGGTAGTTGTCGTCCCGACTTCTCGCTACGAATGAGGAGTTCAATGTTGGTGCGCAGCGAGGTGAGTGGTGTGCGTAGCTCGTGGCCAGCATCAGCGATCAGCTGCTGTTGGCGATCCCGGGAAGTGGCCAGGGCCTCGGTCATCGCGTTGAATGATTTTGCCAATCGCGCGATCTCATCGTCGCCGGCGGCCGGAATGCGCACCGTCAAGTCTTCGGTGCGAGCGATGTGTTCAGCGGTCGCGGTGAGCCGTTCGACTGGGCGCAGCCCCGCCCGAGCGATGCCGATGCCCGCGGTGGCCGACGCGATGACGCCGATTCCGGCCACGCCCAGAAGGAGCAGTGCGAGGCTGTTCAGCGGCGTGGTGACGGAACTCAGCGGCTGTGCGATGGATACGGCGTAGGCTCCGCCAAATGCCCGCGGGAGGTTCGGACGCGAGGTGGCAACCCGCATTTCCTGTCCGCCCTCGGACTGGGCATCGTGGAGTGACGAAGCCAAGACACCGCGAGCCACGGAGATGTCCGTGCCGACCACTTTGATAGCCGTGCTGCCCGGCGCAGAGCACACCGCCCCATCAGCAGTGATGACCTGCACCGTATAGGGCGTCGGCGTTCGATCTCGCTGGTCGGAGGCGGGCTGCTTGATCCCACAGGTGCTGAGCAGGTCCTGGACATAACCTGGTGGAGCTTCGACGCTGCGCAGATTTGAGTCAAGCTGGCTAGTCAGCTGCTCGCGGGTGACTAGCCACGCCGCAGTGGCCGCGGCACTCACTGCGATCGCCACAGCGAGAGCGGCAAGCAGGCCGAGCCGGGCGCGCAGGGTCAGTTGCCTCATGTAGGTGTTCAACGGCGATCGCCTTTCGGCAGGCTGGACATGATGCAGAGTTCCTGGGGGACGCGAGGGCCGGCGATGGTCGTCAATCTGATTGACGACAGCGGACCGCCCCAGAGTTGCGGCGCGTCACCTTCTGTCGGCTCTCCTCGCGGGACAGTGCTTCCTGCCTGCAGACCGCGCCGATCGGCGCGGTCACTGGTGACGTAGGCGTAGCACCCAAGGAGTATCGGCGGCGAAGATGAGAATGTGCTGAGGGAGTTGGACCGCCTCAACCACGCCGACTACCTCTGGTCTTACTCCGCCATCACCGCCTCATCGGGCCCATGACCCACTAAGTTGGTGTTTGAGATCTTGGGTGTTTGAGATCTATTGATGTGCTTTCAGTGGGATTGGTGCGCGTATAGCCACACCTCGTGCGTCGCGCTGCTGCCACGCTGGGCCTCGGCCTCGATCCGTTCCAGAATGGTCTGTATCTGCTCCGAGTTCACAGCGCGATGCGCCAGCTCGATATATGCGTGAATCGCGTCAAGAGACGCGCGAAGCTCACGGATGGCGTCCCCTAGGGCCTTCGGGCTCATGCACACATCATCTGTGCCATATCTGTGAGACACCTGTGAGACGCCTTGATCCCGGCGAGCCCCTGGCCTAACGGGTGCTACCGGGTGGTCGGACATTCGAGGGTGTCGCAGGGCGCGGTCGGCGGCTGCGTCGTCGGCTACGAGGCGGGCCACCGTGCCCGCCAGCTCGTACGGCGGATACACCGCAGTCCACCGCCGTGACTCGAACGGCACAAGCCGACCGGGACTGGCAACGGTCCGCCCGTGTGTAGTGGTCACCGTGGCGTCCCCTGCGCGGCCCGGGGGCATGTTGAGGAAGTCGCTGGAGCCAGTTGGTGAGCTGGCTGGCATAGGCGGAGGCGGGCCAGCGCTCAGGCGGAAGCCCGTCGCGTCGTGCCGTTGCCACGCCCGTTGAGCGGGATCAGCCTCTCCAGGTGAGCGCCCTTGGCCCGAGCCCCGAGCAGGTCCCTGTGCACAGCAACGATGTCCTGGCGCAGCGCCAGACCCTGCGCGTCCCTGGTGAACGCGCGGCAGGTGGTGACGAAGGAGGCACCGTCCGCGCCATGTTCGGGGCGGACGGTGCCGACGAACCTCCGCATGCCGTGCGAGGACACGCTGCGCTGCGTCTGCTCCGTCATCTCAACTGAAGTCTGAATTCGGCGAGTCGGTGTACCAAGGCCCCAACTCGCATAGACGGACGGGTCGGAGCCCCGGTTGGTTCCTGGGGCCCGCAGCCCCGAGGGCTGGGCGTCGGTCTCCCCCCTACAGCGTGCGCCTGACCGAAGCGTTCGCCCGCTGACCCGCACGTGTCACGGAACTTCGACGACGACGCGTCCCGCCGAATCCAGGACGTGAACGACCTGGTCTACGCCCGCAGGCGGAACGCCGAAGAACGGATCTACGTGGTGACTACCAACCTCCTCATCGACGCGCAGGAAAAGCTGGCCCGGCGCCGGCGGCTGGACCGCATCTGGCGCGCTGGAGGGGCGGTCAGCTGGCTGTCTTTACTCACCGCCATCATCGGCACGGGCATCGCCGCGCTCACCACGGGCGATCCAGCGCGGTTCGTCCTGGGTGATCTCATCTGCGGCGGGCTGCTCCTGCTGTCGCTGCTGGCGTTGGTCGGGGTGCACTTCGCCGGGCGGGGCCTGCCCACCCTCCAGCGTGTCGAGGCGCAGCTTGTCTCCGAGCAGGAGTCGCTATGGCAGCAGAAGGTCGAACGGCGCCCTGACATCCCTGAGCGGCGCCACCTTTACCGCGAGGAAGTCTTCACCGCGATCGAGCAGTACCAGGTTGTCAGTCGCAAGTACCGGCGGATCCATAACAGCCTGCAGTCCCTCATCATGATCGGCTCCGCCTCCACGACCACGATCGCGGCCCTGGACACGGGCAAGGAACTGACCTGGCAGAGCGTCACTCTGACCACCATCAGCTTCGCCATCACGGTGGCCGCCATGTTCACCGGCTACTACAAGTTCCGCGAGCGCAGCTACTTCCTTCAGCAGACCGCCGACGCCATCGAACAAGAGGCCAACGCCGTCACCCTCGGCATCGGCCCCTACAGCGAGTTCGGTGACGTCTGGGAAGTCGAGGCGCTGCAGCAGTTCACCCACCGTGTCGAGGGCCTCCGCAACGAACAGCGGCGCCGCCAGCAGCAACTGGAC
The DNA here is from genome assembly GCF_020616555.1 of Streptomyces longhuiensis. Lineage (NCBI taxonomy): Bacteria > Bacillati > Actinomycetota > Actinomycetes > Kitasatosporales > Streptomycetaceae > Streptomyces > Streptomyces longhuiensis. The sequence continues at coordinate 143,603 of NZ_CP085174.1, forward strand.
CAGCCCTCCGACCAGGCTGCTCCCTCCAGCCAGCCTCCGGCAATGTGAGCTAGACCGGGATCCACTCGCCGGTGTGCGGGCCCATCCGGCACTCCTCGGCGGGGGACCCAGTGGTGCGCAGCTGTGCCGAAGGCTCAGTGCCGAAGATGGTCAGTGGTTGAGGCTGGCGACGTAGGCGGGAGCCAGAGCGCGGATACGGCTCTCCGGGACGTCTCCGGCGAGGGCTGCGACGGCGAGCTCAGTGCCTGGGGTGGCGGCCGCGCCGAACAAAGTGCGCAGGAGTTCCAGGCCTTGGAGTGCGATGTCACCGACGCGTGGGTTGTTGCGCAGGATGGTGAATGATTGTGCGACGTCGGGGGCCGGAACCGTGGTCATGATGCGGTAGACGTCGCCGGCATCCTTATTGGAGAGCCGGTCTGGCCTTTTAGCTGCGTCGCGGATGCGTTCGTCGAGTTTGATGCTCTTGGCGACCAGCAGGGATGCAGGGCCGGCGACGTAGGCCTCAATGCGGCGGGTATCTCCCGGCGTGAGGGTGCCGACGGCCATGAGGGAGCGGTCGACAGCGGCGACTTCGAGTCCGGGCACCTTCTTCGTGGCCCAGGAGTCGTGGGGTGGCAGCTCGGTGCGCCGCCTCGTGTTGGGCTGCGGGGCGAGCTGGTGCGGGATCAGGAGGTCAACCTCGATGGGGATGTCGCGGTCGCCGATCCGCTGCTGACGTTCCCACAGGCCGGACTGGTTTTCTCTGAGGAGGAAGCCTGCCTCCTGCATGGCCCGTTCGATGAGCGGTTGGTCGCCCAGGTGCTGAGGGTCGATGCTGATGTCGCCGTCGGCGGTGTATGCGGCGCTGCGGATCGTGGAGTTCTGGGTGCGCAGGTAGACGGCCTGAGCTCCCACGATGGTCAGTGCCTCGCGGTGGTCTTCGAGGGCGATCAGCGCGTCCAACAGGGCTGTGCGGGCCGCCTCGTTGAGTGCCTCTGCGTCTGCGCCGACCGGTACTTGTGACACGTCGCCCCCTCGTTCGTGGAGCGATCTTAGAAGAGGCTTTGACCGTCTGCACCGGTTTGGAGGAGTCTCCGTTCCTCGGTCCCAGAAAGGCGCGAAAGATCCGGCACCCGCCACGTGTCTTCTTCGGCGGTCATGTACTCGAGGACCTTCTCCCCTTCGGCCGGCATGCGTCCTGGACCTGAGAGGCAGTCCAGCACCAGCTGACTGAGCCCGACCTGGCGGCAGCGGTCGTACCGGCTTGGCCGTTGCAGCACGCTGTAATCCGGAGCCTGGAGCAGGAGCACGTCGGCTGATTCCGGGACGGGGAGCAGCCCGAGCTCCTGGGCTACTCGGGTCTGTGTGGTGTCGCCAGGCAGGGTGTAGAGCATGAGCTGGCCGCCCACGGCGATGGGGGCGACGGAGTGGGCTGCGTATGAGCCGGTCACGAGCACTTCGCTTCCGGCGATCAAGCCGTCCCGGTCGGCGAGGTGGTCGATGACGGATTGAACGCCGTTGGGCGCGAGCATGCCGGAGGGGTCGGTCTGCCGCATCAAGTCCAGATGGCTTGCACGGGTGCGCAGCAGTTCCTGCCAGTTGACGTGAGCAATGGCTTTCCCGTCGCGTCCGACCAGCAGCTGGTCCTCGAGGGCGTCGAGCAGCCGGGAGACGTAGGCAAGGCTCAAGCCGGAGTGCCGGGCGAGGTCGGTGGCCCGGTAGGGCGGTTTGACGTCTGCGAGCAGGCGGACCAGGCGCCCCGCACGGGGACCGGTCAGCAGCGGCTTGGTACTGGGAGACCTGTGACTGTGAGGGGACCTGGTAGCACCTTGCGTGTGGATCACGATCGCCGGCCTGCTGATCCGGAGCGAGATGTTGCCGGTCAGATCCAGGTAGTCGATGCCGCGGCTGCGGAGTTCTTCCTGGGACTTAGAGCTGATCCACGGAGAGAAGACCATCAGCCGGGTGTTGCTGTTCACGCGTCGGACGAGCATGGCTGTTGAGCTGAGGTGACCGGCGACGTCCTTGGGCGTGACGCGGTCACGGACCTCGACGAACAGTTCCGTGTAGATGCCGTCACTGCGTGATGCGATGCGAAGAACGGCGTCCCACCCGTGATCTCCGCGGCTGAGGTCCTCAGGGCGAATGGCGACGTCCCAGTCCTCGCCCAGCAGACCCGCAAGAACCTCCCGCCCTTGCTGGAGGACGTGAGCTTCGGCGTTCGCGAGGTCTTCCACCTGACGGATCCTGTCACGACAAGTCTCGCCGACCAAACAAACTTGCCGATCTAGCGGACTTTACAGTTAGAGGAAAGTTAACAAAATCGGCAAGTTTGCTTGATCCTGATGCTTGCCTGTGCCAGGAAACTGGCGGAAGTCAGCAAGTCTGGCGGCGGTGTAGACGTGCGCCGCGTATCTACGAGCCCACGGTGTACGCCTTCTCCCTCACCATCCGCGGAGCGTCTGCGGGCCCTTTGATGTACGGGCCGCGCCAGGCGATGTTTCGCAACGGCATCACGCATGGCCAGGTTGCTGCGGAACTTCCGCGGCGATGGCCATGAGGTGGTCGGGGTCAGCGGCTATCCGTGCCGAAGGCGAGGAGGAGTACGACGAGCGTCACGATGCTCGCGGCCGCGGACAGCGGGCCGATGAGGCTCGGATGCTCGTGCATGACGTAGGCCGCGGCCCCGAAGAGTAGGCAGAGCACCATGACCAGCAGTAATCGTGCTTCGGGCGACCAGCGTCGTGGATCCTGCGGTGTCTGGCTCACGCGCTTGCCTTCGCCAGCTGGCGGGCGACGAGCGCCTCAACCTCGCGGACCGTCTCGCTGCCCAGCAGCTCGGTGAGCTGCCGCTGCTGCTCATCACGTTCCCGCTGCAGTCTCGCGATGTACTCGACGGTGGCAGCGAGCATCCCGCCTGTGCCGCAGGAGGGGTCGTACACGGTGAACTCCTTGCCCTGCTCAAGGTGCTCGCGAACGTTGCCGAGTGCGAGTTCAACCATCTTTTGAGTGAGGTCATGCGGGGTGTAGTGCTTCCCCGTGTCGGACGTGCGGTTCACGGTCCTCACCGTGACATCCGTGTGCGGCGGGACTTCGACCGTGACGCTTCCGTCCGGACCGACCCGCAGAACGGCGCCGCCCGCTGCGGCCCGCAACTCGGTGCCACCCACGCCCCGGACAGCCTCGACATCCGCGTAGAGGGATCGCAGATCCTCCAGGGCCTGCACCTTCACGGGGTTGCGCTCACCGCGAGCCCAGGTCACAGGGGAGGCCTGGCCCACCATGTGGCTGAACTCCCGGGATGGCTGACCGTAGAAGCGGACCCGGCGGCGGCCTGGCCGCGCTGCGTCGTCGACGAACTGCCATGTGCGGCCGTCCTCGCCGTGCTCCACGGTCTCGTAGACCCCGAGGACCCGGCCGTGCGCAGTCCCGACGACGAGCGCAACGCGGTCAGGGTCGAAGGTGGTGAACCTGGTGCCGTCCCCCCTGCCGGCCAGCCAGTCTCCGAGGATGCCGGCAGCCCGGACCTCAGGCGAATCCGACTTCGCGTGCTTGGAGTTGGAGATCAGAACAAGGTCACGTGTCACGAGGCCCCCCGAGGCTGGAGTGTGCCGACACCTTAGCGCAGCAATCACTAGTAATAGGCTCTATTGCTACTGATTTAAGGATCGCCCCTGGAACCCCGGCCTCGCAGGCGCTCCCGGCTCTGGCGACCGCATGGACATCGTCGTTTCCACGCGCCGGACAACGGCTCCTTGCATCGGATGGCCGAAATCAGTGGTCTTGCCGGATCTCTACAGAGTGCTTCACCATCTGTAATCGGGTGGGAACAACGAGCACGGGGGTGGGGATGTCCTCGGGGACTAGCGGCAGCTATTGGGCAGACAAAGCGCTGCCGAGCGTGTTCAAGCACGAGCTCCTCAAGGGCTACCTCGCACAGTTCGGCGGGATGACCGGTTCTCGCGCGCGGGACAAGCGCGTGGTTTATCTCGACGGATACGCGGGCGAAGGCCGCTACGAGAACGGTGAGCCGGCATCAGCCGAGATCGCTCTGCAGATCGCGGACCATCACCGTGCTCGCGGCCTGACGATGGAGTGCTTCTTCGCCGAGTCCGACGCCAAGTCGTACGCCCGGCTGCTGAATGTCCTGGAGCACTATGCCCGCCGCGGGGTCCTTGCCCACCACTACCACGGTGAGGTCAACGACGTGCTCGACAGTCTCGTGCACCGGGCCCAGCACGCACCGCTCTTCCTTTTCCTTGACCCGTGTGGCTTGACCCTGCCGCTGGACCGTCTGACTGATGTTCTCGCCTGTCAGCGGCCTCGCCACCAGAAGTGGCCGCCCACCGAGCTGCTGATGAATTTCAGCATGATGGCCGTCTGGCGTCTCGGAGGGCATGTCCGCTCTCCGAAAGGCAACATGAAGTCGCTGGAGCGCTTCGACGGCGTGTGCGGCGGCACCTGGTGGCGCGAGTACTTCGCAGACGCAGCCGCCAGACCGCACAAGGAAGACATCGCGCAGGACGCCATCGATGCCGTGGCCGCCGAATACGCGCACCGGCTCGAAGAGCGCACCGGCATGCTCGTGCAGTCCGTGCCCGTCTCCGACTCGCCGCGCCACCGAGCCGTCTACCGCCTCGTGTTCGCCACCCGGAGCCAGTACGGCCTGTGGGTCTTCGGCGACAACGCCGCCCATGCTCGTGACGCCTGGTGGAAGACCCTGGATGCGCAGGAGGAGAGCAACGGCCAGCTGGCTCTCGTGCCCAGCCGGCCTGACCCGGCTGATGTCACGGCCCAGGCGGTACCCAAGATCGCAGCCAACCTTGAACGGCTCCTTACTCGGACCCACCGCCCCGTCCGGTTGGTCGACCACACGCTCGAGATCTTCGGCGACTTCTACGGCCAGGTACCCGAGGCGGCCGCCCGCACCGCCGTCCAGCTGCTGCACCGCCACGGAAAGACACCGACCAGCCCTGTCGGCGCGCGCCGGATACGAGAGATCACGGTCCGCCCTGGCCCGATGGCAGCCTGACCACGCTTTCTGCGAGACCTGTGGTCCTACTCAAACCCGGGTCACGGCCCCCGGGTAGTCACGCACTTGCAGTTCGGTGGGGAACTGGACGATGTCCTTGTGGCCCTTGCCCCAGCAGGATCCGAGCTGTTTGACGAACACGGCCGTACCGCTGCGCCGCGCCTCGTCGACAACCGCCTCGGCCCAGGGCAGATGCATGGGCCGGGCCCCGGCCCCGGACTCACCGCCGACGATCACCCAGTCGATTCCCTCGAGGCCCAGCCCGGACAGCGGCCCGAGCAGCGGCTCGCAGGAAAGGAACTTCACCGCTGCGGGCACCTGCCTCAGGTCATCAACGCGGGGCAGCTCCTTCGCGCTCTCCACCGAAACGCCCATCCATAGATTCGCCGGCCACTCGAGACGCCCGGCGACCTGCCGCAGCCGCCGGGCCCGCTTGGTAAGCACCTGGTACGTGTGCTGTGGTGTATCGGCGATCACCTCGAAGACGCGGCGCACATAGTCGAGCGGCACCCTGGCGTGGAACAGGTCGCTCATCGAGTTCACGAACACGGTGCGCGGGCTCTTCCACCCGTACGGCACCGAAAGCGCCTCGGGGTGCACGCTCAGTCCGAAGCCCGGCCCGGACGTCCGCGGGTCGCCGTCCTGCTGGTACTTCGGCGAGCCCATCGCCTTCAGTCTCTTCGCCAGCGTCAACGCGTAGCAGTTGTCACAGCCCCTCGAGACGCGGTCGCACCCCGTCGTCGGGTTCCACGTCGCCTCGGTCCACTCGATCGCGCTGCGGTCACTCACCGGCGGGCCCTCCATCCCCGTTGCCGAGCCCCGTTGCCAATGGCACGGCTGCGGTCCGCTGACAGTCCAACGAGCCGTCATCCCACCGGATACCGGCATCCAACTATCCGGCTCGGAAGCCGACTTCACTGCCCAGCGATCCGAACATGCGCACCCACCCCACCGATAATCCACCTTCGTATTCCGGCCAGTCAGTACCAGGCGTAGCACCCCTCATCGCAACCCCCACGGCGTAGAACCGAGGCCCAGATGCTCGAGGCCGGACAGCCGCTGCACGGTCGCGACGAACGACCTCGTGAACAGACGCTGCGCCGAGACCTCGCCGTACCGGTCGATGTGGTCGAAGACGACCTGGTGGTCCTTGGCGGCACGGGTGCGCCAGTCGAGGACCTGCTCGCGGGTGAGTTCCTCGAGGACCAGCTTCTGACCGACGGCGTCGGCCTGCGGCTCCGGAGCCGCAGGCGTCGAGCGGGGAGCGGGCAGTACAACCCGGGCCGGAGGCGCGGCCAGCTCACCAGCGGAGGTCTTCGCGGCCGCGGCTTCAGCGCGGGCCTGGGCTGCGGCGGCCTGCTGCTCGCGGACCTGCGCCCACCGATGCTCGCGGATCCACGCCTGGGCGGTCACCGTCTCGTGCAGCTGCCGGTCAGTGGCCGCACGGCGCTCGCTCTCCGAAGCCCCGGGCATCGCGGCGTCGACGGCGGCCGCGACCGCGTGGCGCTGCGCACGGCGGTCGGCCTGCCGGTCCTCGCAGCGCGGGCAGTCCTGCCCGGAGTCGAGAAGCACCCGGTCGTCGCACCGTACGTCGCCGCACTGCTGACGCTGGGGCAGGGCACGGCTGATCAGCCAGCCCACAGGGTCCTTGATCGGCCCGGCCAGCCGCATCTGGTCCTCCAGACGCCGGGCGAGCCGGTCGGCGAGGACCTGGGGCGCGTCTGTTCGGCCGGCGAACCCGACCACTCGGGCCAGCTCGCTACGGGCGGCGGCTTCCACCAGCTTTCGGGCGGCCGGACGCTCCAGTCGCGCCCACACCAGGTCGACCGGAGCCAGGACGGTCCGCAGGTCTTCCGGCGGCAGGGCGCCGTCCACGACCCGCACCGGAGCGCAGGTCACCGGCCCGCGGCCGGACTTCATGCCTTTGACGACCGGGGACTTCTTCGGCTGTTCCCCGCGCAGCGGGTCGCCGTCCTCGCGCACGCATGCGCGCTCCGGCAGTGCACCGGAGCTCTTACGGCCTTCGCCGGAAAAGCCACCAGAGAGCGCGAGAGATCCACCAGGAGTAACCACAGAAGCGTGGAGAGCGTGGTGCTGTGCAGTTGCGGCGAGGTCTGCCGATGCGGCCATCTCGCCCTGCCCGGCGTCCTCCACCCCAGTCGGCACAAGGGTCTCGTCCGTCTCGCCGGACTCAAGATCTCCGGATGCAGTAACGGCGAGGTCTGAAAACACGGCGTTTGCTGCCCGGCGGGCCTCCCGTACGGCCACGCCGTGGGCCTCAGCCACCGGCACCAGGCGCACCCGCGACTTCGCGTGCAGACCCGAGCCGGTCTCCTGCCGCACCACGTCCGCGACGCCGTGCTCCTGGAGGCGCTTGAGGACCTTCGCCCCGGCCGCCGCCGTGCAGCCCAGTAGCCGCGCGACTGTCGCCGCCGGACGCCCACGGTCGGTGTCCACCGCCCCGGGACACAGCTGCAGCCAGCCCGCCGAACCCGTCGTCAGCACCATCAGAAGCAGCCCGAGCCGATCGGTCGCTGCACCCCGGCCCGTACGTCCGGCGAGCAGCCCGGCCGGGACCGGCGCCTTGTCCTTCGGCGCCCACCCCGGACCGAACAGCACCTCGATCAGGCTGAGCAGCACCGCCAGCTCCGACCGCGACAGCGCCAGTGCGTGCCGCCGGTCGCGGGCCTTCTGCGCCCGGTACATCGGCACTACCCAGCACTCCAGACCGGTCGCGTGCCCGAACGCGTTGGTCGCGACCTTCGACCCGAGCATCCCGGCACGACGCAGTTCGGGCAGCACGGTGTGCGCGACCGTCGACTGCGACACACCCAGCCACCGGCCCAGCTCAGCCGCCCAGATCGACGTCTCGTAATCGTCGCGGACCTTCGCCTTCGCCGTCAGCACGACCGACGCCAACCGGGCACCGTCCGACACCCCGGCCAGCGCCGGAGAGGCCACCAGCGCACGCACCGCAGCGAGCAGCCGCCCGCGCATTACGTTCGACAGCTGCAGCGGATTGCCCAGCTCCAGCTGAACCACCGGCCCGGCCTCACCTGGCACGGCCCGCCGGCTGCGCCGCCGATCCCACCCGGCCGAACTGCCCACGTACTCCGCGGCGTTCGCCGCCACGGCACTCACTGAAACACCTGACTCAGAGCGATAGCAAGATCCATCCGGGCACCTTGCAACGGATTGCCTGTGGATAGATTCCTGCCACCGACGGCCACTTTGAGCACGTTCGCGGACCGAGCACGGAGCGCGAACGCCGTACCGCCCGATGGGACGCCCGGCCCAGGAGCGCCCACCGGCTTCGGCGCCACAACGCCTCGCTGACACAGGCACTCTGTGATCAAGGCGTGATCATGATGATCTACGCGAAACACGCAAAACTGGCGTGTGACCTCTGTTGTGTACTGCGCATGACTCGGGCTAAGCGTCAGGAAACGGGCAAAACTCGGCTTTTCTTGCGCCGCTAGATCGGGCACTATGACGAAGACACCTTTCAGATTCACGGCCGCACCACTCCCGCCACACGGGACGGGCGGCCAACGGATCGACGGGTGAGCCCCCTCCGGGAGGAGCGGGCGACCAGATGAGCCAGGGGCGGACCTCCGTTCTCTCTTGGTTGCTTCTGGTGCAGAGCCCCTTGGTGGGGGCGCTGCGTGTGGCCCCGGTTAGGGGCCGTGCAACAGCGGGAGCTGCTGCGGCTGTGGTGGCCGTGGCTAGTGGCCGGTGTTGCGTCTGTTTGGAAATGCGGCTCGATGAGCCGCAGCTCAGGACCGGCGGCAACCGGGACTGAGCGGCCGACTGGGTGGTTCATCCGGTCGGAACGAAGGGCCGCGCGAGGCCAGCGGGTGGTTAATCCGCTACGTGGCGCGCGCGGCTGGTGGCGGCTACGTCACCCCGACCCCCTTGATTCCGAGGCTGGCGTCGGCATGCCCGCATCCGGGCCCGCCGCGTCGGGGTACCGCTCCGCGAGCCGCCTGAGCAGGTGCAGGTAGACCGCCCGGTGCGGCCGGCGCGGATGCGTCTGGCCCAACTCCCAGCGGGCCACCGCGAGTCGCTTCACGCCCACAGCGTCCGCGACCTCCTGCTGCGTCAGCCCGGCGGCACGACGCAACTGCTGCCGAATGTGCGGCGACGGCAGCATGTCGTCCAGCAGGGCGTCGACCCGCTGCATGGGATCCGCGTGCGACATGACCCCACCCTTCCATGATCAATGAATTCCTGAAAGATACACGATCGGATGGGTCTCGTGGATCAACTTCCGATACGCCGATAGGGTCTTGCCCATGCTGGCCCTCTTCGACCTGGACAACACCCTGGTCAACCGCGGCATCGCCTTCACTGAAGCCATCGCCGCCTTGTGTAACGACCACGGCTACAACTCGGTCATCCAGGAATGGCTGCACACCGAACTCGCCGACCGGGCCAACCCCGCCGACTTCCAACGGCTCATGGCCCGCTTCGACCTCCCCGACGACCCCGCCCGGCTGTGGCACGACTACGTCAACCGCATCGCGGCCGCTGTCCGCTGCGTCCCCGAGGTCCTCGAGGGCCTGGCTCAACTCCGCATCGGCGGCTGGACGATCGGGATCGCCACCAACGGCGCCAGCGACATCCAACGCGCCAAGCTCACCGCGACCGGACTCGCCGACCACGTCGACGGGATCGCCGTCTCCGGCGACATCGAGACCCGCAAACCCGACCGGCGGCTCTTTGAGCTCGCCGCGCGTCGCTGCGGAACCGACCTCACCGACGGTGGCTGGATGATCGGCGACAACCCTGGCAGCGACATCGGCGGCGGACATGCCGCAGGCCTGCGCACTATCTGGCTGCGCGGCCGCCCATGGCCCGACGGACTCGCGGCCGCGCAGCACGTCGTCGACGACGTCACCGACGCAATCACCATCCTGCTCAACGAGACGGAGTAGCACCGTGGACCAGCCGACCGTCGGCATCCTCCACCCCGGCAGCATGGGCGCCGCCGTCGCCGCCTGCGCCCAGGCGAACGCCGCTGAGGTCCTGTGGTGCGAGACCGGACGCAGCCCCGCAACCGCGAAGCGCGCCGCACAGTTCGGCCTGACGCCGGTGGCCACACTGGGCGAACTGCTGGATCGCAGCGACATCGTCATCAGCCTCTGCCCGCCCGCAGCCGCCGAAGACCTTGCCCACGACGTCGCTGAACTCGGCTTCACCGGCGTGTACGTGGAAGCTAACGCCATCAACCCCGAGCGATCCCAGCGGAGCGCCGCGCTGCTCGAACCCGCGGCGACCGTAGTCGACGGCGGGGTCGTCGGCTCCCCGCCGGTGCGGGGGAAGACCCCGACGCTGTACCTGTCCGGCCCGGCCGACGCGACCGCGCGGATCGAGGCACTGTTCGCCAGCACCGCCGTGCAGACGAAGACGCTGGGTGCGGAAGTCGGGAAGGCGTCCGCGTTGAAGCTGTCGTACGCGTCGTTCCAGAAGACGAGCCGCGTGCTTGCGGCGCTCGCGGTCGGGATGGCACGCGAGCACGGCGTCGACCAGGAACTCATCAAGGTCGCCTCCCGGCGGACCGACTCGTACCTCGCGGAGCCGGAGTATGTCGCCAAGACCGCGGCCCGCGCCTGGCGATGGGGTCCCGAGCTGGAGGAAGCCGCGGACACGCTCGCGGCCGCCGGTCTTCCGCCGGAGATGCTGCGCGCGGCCGCGTCCACGCTGGCACGGTGGACCGACCTCAAGGATGACAGCGAGCTCACGCTCACCGACGCCTTGGACCGACTCGCCCAGCCGTAGCCTGCGTTCATGCCGTCGCCGTGCCCGCCCGCTTCGTCAGCAGCTGGTCGATGAGCCGCGCCGCCTCCTGCGGGGATGCCACCGTGGTGTCCACGGTCAGATCCCAGGCCATGTCCGGGTGAGCGTCCAGGTCCTCACGGGTTGCATCCCACGCAGCCAGGCGCGCCGTGGTGTCTCTGTCGCCTCGCCCTGCGGACCGCTGCGCGGATACCTCGCGCGGGCACCACAGCAGCACCCTCGTCCAGTCGGCCGGGTAGCCATCGACCAGGGCCTGGATGCCGTCGACCTGCCCGAGGTGCACCACCGGCACCCCGGCCGCGAACGCCGCGTCGACGCCGGGCTGGTCGATCACGTACGTGTTGCCGTACCGCGCGTTTACGTAGACGACGTCGCCCGCGGCCTCCAGCTTGAGCAGCTGCTCCGCTGTGCCCATTCGGTAGCCGGCGGACTTGCCCGTCCCGACCTTGAGTCGCCTGAACTGCGCGTACTTCGAGCTCAGCTCGGTGAGCTCGGTGGTGACGGTGTCCTTGCCCGCCGCTGGCGGGCCGTACAGGATCACGCCCTGCTTCGAGTTCACGCGTACATCGCCCTCATCGCCTGCCGGGCCTGGTCCGCGAGCGTCACCGCGGTCCCCAGCCGGTTGTCGACGACCAGGTGCGGCACCGCCGGGCGCAGCTCCAGGTCGATCGTGGCCAGGTACTCCTCCCACCGCGCCAGCTTCCAGGCGTCCCGGGCCGCGGAGCGGAATCCGATGTACTCGCGCATCGACTCCTCATCGCAGCGAACCCAGACAGGGAAGACGTCGACACCCATCGATCCCGCGCGGTTGGCCAGGCGTTGCATCCAGGCCGGGTCTGCCATCTCCGCGATGAACGGTGCAGTCAGCACGGTGCTGATACCGCACTTGATGTTGGCCATGGCCGACTGCATCAAGCAGTCGTACTCCACCGGCCGGACCTTTTCCCGGTAGAGATCGGTGTGCCTGTCGTTAGCGTCGCCGCCCAGCGCGACCAGGAGTCGCTCCACGAGTGGGCGGGTGAGCGGGTCTTTGTCGAGCAGCGGCCAGCCGGTGAGCTGGACGAAGAAGCGGGCGAGCTCGGTCTTCCCGCTGCCGGCGAAACCGCCGACCAGGATGAGGACCGGGCGGTGCGGGTCACCGCCCGTGTGCCTGCGCTTCCACGCGTCGATGATGCGCTGCTGCAAGTCGAAGTGGTCGGCTTCGTCCGAGCCCGGCGCAATGCGGTGAATCGCCCGCTCAACAGCCAGGACGTGGGCGCCGTTGAGGCGGTCGTCCATCGGCGTGAGTTTGAAGGATGTCTCCTCACCCGGGAGGGCGGCACGAAAGCCGAGGTCGGGCTCGGTGGCCCGGTAGAGGAGGCAGTAAGCGCGCCGGTAGTGAGGGCCGGGGAAGACCTCGCCCTGCTCGTGCTGCCACAAGGTCTGAGGATTCGCGGCAGGGATGCCCTTGAGCTTGGCCCGCTCTGCAACCTCTCGGAGACGCTCACCGGCCTTCTCCAGAGTCAGGCCGTGGGCCTCCCGCTGCTCGCGCAACCGATCCGGCCTCCACCCTGCACGCTGCTTCCCCACCCTCTGCCCCTCCGTCATCGTCATGGGCGCGAGCCTAGGGCTCGGGCCCCAAATCCCATGTGTACGTGGATGTTGAAAACCCGTGAATGAGAGTGCGCACAGGCTTCGACAAGCCGCTGTGATGTTCCGGTCGGCTCAGCGCCAGTGTGATGGCCCCCACGCGACGAGCAGTCATGAGGGGGTAGCAGTGGCCAGGTTCGAGGGCTCAGGCATCGAACGCGTATTCCAAGATGTATGCCGCGCTGTCCATGGTCATCTCGTTCACTTCGACCGCTCGAAGGTCTGCGTCGTAGGCCGTTCGACACAGCTTGATGACGGGACGCTCCAGGGGCATCGCCAGCCCTTCGGCTTCCTCAGCGACGGGGAGCCTGCAGCGGATCTCCTCGCGGAAGTGCATGGGCCCGTGGCCAAGCTCAGCGAGCCGGGCGTACGTACCGCCCTCTCCGGTGTCGACGCGCATGATCGCGGTGCCTTCGGCCAGCTCAAGGGGCAGGTAGGAAGTCGCGAGCATGACTGGTCTGTTGTCCAGCACGAAGCGACGGGACCGAGCGCATACGGGCTCGTTTTCATCGAGCTCCAGCATTCGGGCGATGTGCGCCGGAACCGGAACGCTGGCGACTCGGACGTCGATCGTGACAGGACGCTCTTCGTCAGCGGACCAGATGGATTTACCGGCACCCCACTGCTCTCGTGCGAGCCGTTGGATGCCGTGGCGTCGGATCGGGCGGAACTCGATGACGCGGGCGCCGGCGCCCTTCTTCGTTTCCACCAGGCCCTCGATCCGCAGGATCTTGAGCGCCTGGCGCGCGGTGAGAACGGCAACTTCGTACTGAGCGGCGAGCGCGCTCTCGCCTGGCAGTCGATCGCCGGGCGCGTAGTCGCCGGACTCGATCGCCGCCTTCAGGTCGTCGGCAATCCGCTGGTACTTGGGCCGCTGCGCGCCCGTCTCACTCGCCATACATCTCCCTACCTCGTTAGCGATCCTACGGCCGCTGGCTATCGAGGAACCGGCAAGGGCATCCCGGTGTGTATGGCCGCCGCCGGGAGAGCGTACCTCGCTAACGTACTTCTTGACATCGTTAACGAGCGGCGCTGTACTGAAGAAGCGCCGAACCTCGCTAACGAGGTAAGGGCGGGGGCGCCGAAGAGGTGCGGCTTCGCCCTGCCCACTCGCCATCGGGACGCCTCCCGAGCTCAGCACGTCCGAGAGGATCACCACCCCATGAACGTCACCCGCCGCCCCGCCGCCAGCCTCGCCACCGAGCACTTCGACGCGGAGACGCTCGCGCTCCTGGAGGCGGTCGAGGTGCCGCTCCCCGACTTCGCCGACACGACCTGGACGTCGCCTTCGGCACGCCGCTTGAGATGTACGCCGCCGGCCCTTTGCCCCACGAGCAGCTGGACGGCCTGGACATCACCGCCGCCATCGCCGCGATCGAGGCCCGAGAGAGCCGACTGCTCGCCGCCCGCGACATCACCGTCACCGACCCGACCGTCACCGAGCTGGTGCGCGAGCGCCTGGTCGATGTGCTTATCCCGTACGCCGCGCAGCTGCGCATCGCGGCGCCGGCCACCGCCGCATCCCTGCCCCTCGCGGCCTAGCTCTGCCGGGTCCTCACGGACCCGGCTCCCTCACCCGGACGCCGTCTCGTACGCCGCCGGATGTGGGAGCCGGACCTTCGGTTCCCTGCTCCACCCGAAACACCGCAAGACCGTAGGAAGTCGTCCACCTCGCAAGAGGGGGCCGGGTTGATGGCAACACCAAATCCCCGGGGTCTCGACTCTCTACTGCACGTCGCAGCGCTATGCGCTGTCCGTCCGTCAGGACGCCGGGACCTCCCGCGCGGCCTGGCGGGCGGAGAGAGCACCGCGATGCATCCCCTCCCCTTCGCACATGAGGAGATCCACCATGGCCATCACCGCCGCGATGCCCACTGCCAAGGAACGTCCCCGCCGGACCCGCCGGAAGCGGGTCAGCGCCCTCCCTGCCCTCAAGCTCTCCCAGCTCCTGCCCTCGCACATCGACCTCCGCAACCCGCTCAAGGCCGTCCTGGTCTGCGAGGACTGCAAGACCTGGGTGCCCATCACCGGCATGCAGAGCAAGGTTCAGAAGCTGGTCCCGCACCACACCGGCAAGGCCGACGTCGACGCCGCGATCCACTGCCGGGGCAGCAACCGCCGCATCGAGTTCGACATGACGATCCCTGAATGGCGCCAGGCCCTGGCCGACGCCATCACGGAAGCCTCCAGCCGCCAGGCCACCGCAGTGCTACCCAAGGCGTTCAGTCCGCAGACCGACCGGACCCTGCGGGCTCGTGCGGAGCGCAGGCCGGCGGGACGCGCGGACGACTGGGACGCGGTGCTGCCCCGCGTGGCGGCCGCTGACAAGAACCGCCGGGCGGTGCCCGCCGGCGACGCCCCTACGGAGGGCCCGGCGGTCCCGCTTGAGACGCTCCACCCCCAGTGCCCCGCGCGCTGAACCCGCACGAACAACCACGGCCCCGGCCACCCCGAGCGATCGGGGCGGCCGGGGCCGTGGCTGCTCGTACGGCAGCCAGAACGACGACAGCCCCGGCGACTAGAGACCCCCGGGGCTGTCCAGGACCTGACTGGAGGACCTGTGCAGAACAGCATGACACGCACCACGGCGCGGCCGACCGCCGGGATCGTCGACGACATCGAGCGCGAGGACGACGCCAAGGGCTACGAGCCCGAGGACGCCGCCCGCATCGACGTCGCCCTGGTGCTCCTGTCCAACCTCACTCCGGCGCTGGCCGGTTGGGAGGTGGCGGCGTGATCACCAGCCTGACCGACGCGGAGCGCGAGGCGCTCTCGCAGAAGAACCGGGAGCAGAACAAGCGGTCGGAGGCCAACCGCCGATGAGTGCCCGTCCGGCAAATGACCTGTACGTCCGCTACATGAAGGCGTTCAGCGACTCCACCGCGCACACCGCCAACTGCCCTGCCTGCCAGGGCGAGACGCCGTGCGTGAACGGAGCACCGATCCACGAGCGGTTCGCCCGCCTCCAGGACGCCTACCGCGCCCGCCAGACCCAGCAGCAGCGCTGATCCACGGCATTGCCCGTCGTCCCCGCGCCTTTCCGGGGCGGGGACGACGGAGAGCGCTGGGAGCTCCCCCGCTCCGGCCGTCCGGCCGCCGACACGCAAACAGCCCCGGGGCTCGCATCCCCGGGGCCGCTTCGTACTACGGACCTTCTGGGAGGCCCTCATGCAGACCATCGTACGTACCTCCTCCTACGCCCCCGTCGCCACCACCGTTCCTGTTCGGCTTCGGCCGGCCTGTGCCGACGAAGATCCCGAACTGTTCTTCCCCGGCGAGAAGTCGGCCGCCGACCTGCTCCAGAAGGAGGAGGCCAAGGCCATCTGCCGTCGATGCCCGCTGATGGAGAGCTGCCTTCAGGGCGCGATGGAGCGGAACGAGGCCGCCGGAGTGTGGGGCGGCACGGACGAGAACGACCGGCGCCGGCTGAAGCGCCGCGCCGCTCGCGCTCAGGCCCGCCGCAACGCTTCTTGATCCGCTCTGACGGTTGCCTGATCCGCTCGCCCAGCCCCGGCCGGGACGGGCGGTGACGGGGAGCCGGACAGCCCGGACCGAAGTGATTCGAGGGAGGCCCCGATGGCCACGACCATGACTCCGCTTCAGGTCGACACGGAAGCCGCCGCAACCGAGTGCGCGTTCGCGATCTTCGGCAGCGACATCCCGCCGATCGACCCCGAGGACTGCGACGGCAGCTGGCGCACCACCCTCCACGAGATCGCGGAGGAGTGGATGAGCGAAGGCCGTGTCGAGCGGCACGCAGCCCGCACCGCGACCGCCATCAACGAGCTGCTCGCCGTCCAGGAGCAGTTCGGCGTCGGCTCCCGTCAGGCGCTAGCCGCGGGGACCGAGTTGAAGCCGCTGGTCGACAAGTGCCGGATCTTCGGCATCACGTCCGACGACCTCCGTCGGCACGGCGCACGACTCGAAGCGAGCTGAGTTTCGCTCCCACCACGCGGGAGGCGAAGGCAGTTTCGAGCCCGACCCGCAGCACTCCCCCAGACCGGCCGCCCGCCACCCGGGCCGCCGGCCTTTTCGTACGCCCCGAGCGGGTAGAGCCGGTGTCCGCTTCGCAAACAACGAGCCGCACCGAGGGCAGCAACCGCAGTCCTTCGGACTCACCGGCCACCTCTTCGGGAACGCGAGATCGCGTTTCGAGAGCAACGGCCACCGTTTCGACCCCGACCTGAACGACCCCTCCGGAGGCCAACATGACGATCACCGAAGTGCCTCAGAGCGCGACACCCGACACCCCCGTTTCGCGCCCGCCGACCGCCGTTTCGAGCGCGCCCGAGAACGCTTCGGGAACGACCCGAGTCGTTTCGCGGACGCAGAAGCGGAACCCGATCAAGCCCACCCGCGACCGCCTGATGACCGCACTGTCGCTCGTCGCCGCCGTCGGCGGAACGCTGGTCGGCATCATCGGCTTCGCAATGTCCTACAGCACCCTGGCCAAGGTGGCCCTGAGCTGGGGATTCAGCGAGGAACTGGCGCCCTGGTTCCCGGTCGGCGTGGACGCGAGCATCATCGCGTTCCTCGCGCTGGACCTGTACCTGATCCGCAAACGCACTCCGTGGCCGCTGCTGCGGATGGCCGCGCACGCCATGACCGGCGCGACGATCTGGTTCAACGCCAGCTCACAGGGCCACATCGCCGCCGACCCGGTCCAGGCTGCCAGCCACGGCGTCATGCCGGTCCTGTTCGTGATCGGTGTGGAGGCCGCCCGCCGCCTGATCATCCAAAAGGCCCGGCTGGAGGCAGGAACGGCGGCCGACCGGATCCCACTGCACCGCTGGATCCTCTCCCCCGTCGCCACACCGCGCTTCTACCGCCGGATGCGACTGCACGGCATCACCAGCTACCCGGAGATGATCCGGCGTCAGCAGGAACTCATCGCCTACGAACAGTGGCTCAAGCGCAAGCATCAGGGCGACTTGAGCAAGGCGAGTGAGGATGAGCGGCTGCCGATGAAGATGGCCGCCTACGGCTACACCGTCTCCGAAGCGCTCGCGATGCCTGAGCAGCAGGAACGCGAGGCGGAGCAGCGGGCGGAGGAAGCCGAGCGCCGCCGCCTGGACGCGGACACGCGCCGGGAGCTCGCGCAGAAGAAGGCCGAGGCCGACCGGCTGGAGGCAGAGGGCCAGCTCGAAGCCGTCCGCGCCCGTGTGGAAGGTGAGACCGGCCAGGCCCTCGCCCACGCCCGAGCCCAGGTCAGCGCCGCTGAGAGGGCCGCAGCACTGGAGGAGAAAGCGCTGGAGACGGCGGTCATCGCCGAAGCCCGCGCCCGCGAGGCTGAGGCGGAGCGCAAAGAAGCCCAGGAGCACGAGGCGAAGGCCGCCGCAGACGTCCGCGCAGCCGAGCTGGAGCGCCAGGCGGCAGAGAAGCGGAAGGACGCGGCGGAGGCCGACCGGGTCGCCGCGGCGGAGGCGCAGGCGATCGAGACGGCGGAGATCGCGGAAGCCCGGCAGCGTGCTGCCGAAGCTGACCGGCGTGCTGCCGAAACGGAGCGGGCTGCTGCCGAAACGCGCCGCCGCGCTGCCGAAGTTGACCGGCTCGCCGCGGAGGAAGCCGAGCGCCAGGCGGCCGCCGAGGCCAACGTTCAGGCGGCCCGGAAGCGTGAGGCCGAAACCGAGTTCGCTGCTGCCGAAGCTCGGCTCGCCGCCGCCGAAATCGAGCGGCGTGCGGTCGAAGTCGAGGACGCCGCGAAACTCAGCCCGCGCGAGCGCGCGGTCCGCAAGGTCGCCCGGATGATTCTCGCGGCCGGCGGCGACGCCGACCAGCTGTTGCTCGCCGACATCCAGCGCGAGCTGGCGGTGTCCTCCACGGACACTGCGTCGAAGTACCGCCAGGAGGCGGCCGACCTGATCGCCCAGGGCTACAGCCCGGAGCGGTGACCTGCATGAACCGGTTTCGACGGTTCCACCGGCCCCCGAGACGAAGCAAGCGCCTCGGGAGCGCGGTGAAGGCGCCGAAACGCCACGCACAGCCTTCCACCTGGCTGTTCCCCGCACACCCCCTCCCGACCCCGAGACCTGGAGGTCTTTCCGTATGACTGAGATCAACAGCGCAGCCCGGTGGACTTCGGACCACCTGATGAAGCCGGGCGGCACCGCCGTGTACGGCGCCCAGCAGCGCGAGCGGCTGCGGCAGATGGCCGACGAGGTCAGGGCGCTGCTGCGCGAGTACCGGGCCGACCTGGAGAACATCAAGTTCGAGGGTGACAAGCCTTTCGAGGCCCGTATCCGCGCATTTCTCGCGTCGCGTCCGCTGGCACAGCTCGAAAGCGACCTGCGCGACGCCGTCAATCACGCCGGAAAGCTGGACGCCGAATTCCAGCGCCGCTTCGTGAAGCTGCCGGAAAAGCGAAAGGAAAAGGCGCTCAAGCGAGAGGAGGAAAAAGCGCGCAAGCAGGGCCTGGAAGCCGCCCGGACGGTGAACACGGCCGGGCAGCTCAACGGTATTGCGCACACCCTCACCGGCCCCGGAAGCGATGAGAAGTCCGTCGCCAAGAAGAACGACACGGGAAGCGAGGGATCGACCTTCCTCGACTTCCTGGAGAAGAGGGCCTGACCGATGGCGGTGCAGCTCTCCAAGGGCCAGCTGGAGCGATGGCGCTCCCGGCTGGCCGGCACCGGAACGAACAAGGAGCGAGCCACCGCGCTGTGGGACCTGGCTCGCCTCTTGGCCGGCACCGACGACAGGGCATGGGCCGACCTGGTCCTGCTGCTCCAGCGATGGACCGCGGAGCAGCAGGGCCGGAGGAACTAGCCGTGACACTCCGCGCTCATCATCACTGGCTCACCCCGTGAATCCGGGGCCTCCACATGCGCGCCTATACGCGCGCGTGAGGGCCCCGGATTCGTGACGGTAAGTGACTGACCGAAGGAGACGGCCGATGGCCGACGACGACGCCGGGGGGATGGTCCTCGGCTTCCCCGGGCTGACAATCCCGGGACCGGTGGGCGGCAGCCCGCCGCCCGGGGCTGCCGCCCCGTCCCTCACACCGCTGCCCACGCTGGCGCCCCCGCCGTCTCTGCTGGCGGCGGGCGATCCCGGCCTGGGCGGCTCCGGCACCGTGACCGCACACCGCGACCCCGGGATTGCGGACACCAGCACCGGCGGCTCTCAAATCGCTGCCATGGGTGTGGTGATGATGGCCGGTATTACCGTCGCCGCGATGCGCGGTGCATGGAATGCATCCACCTATCTGAAAGCGCGCCACGAACACCATCGGGCTATTGCTGATCAGCAGCGTGCGGCGGCCGATAAAGCCGCTCTCGGCTTGGAGATGGTCCGGAATAAGGGTCGGGTTCAGTCCGGTCCGGAATTCGGCCGCAGTAGCCGCACGAATGGCCTTGGTGGCGGCCGCGCAACAGGTTTGGGAGGCGGCCGTGGAAATGCCGGACGGAATAACACTCCGGCGGCTTTCCGATCCGGCGGCGGGCCGAAGCCGACGCCCGGCTCCGGCGGCAAGTCGCCCGGCAAGGGCGCTGGTGGCGCCTCTGGCGGCCGCACAGGCACGCTAGGCACTGGCGGCCGTACAGGCGGCGGTGGAGGCCGCAGGAGCGGCCTGGAGTCGCCCGGAAATCGGGGCGGCGGAAAGGGCGGTTCGGGCGGTGGGAAATCCCCGTCGCTGGGCCGGAACAACGGCTCGCGCGCACTGCGTGCAGCTGCACGCGACCGTGCGGCGGACCGCATCCGCAACGGCCCCAAGCCCAAGCCGCTGACCCCGACGTCGACCACGAACCGCAACCCGGTGATCCGGGACGCGGCGCGCAACCGGATCGCCGACCGGATCCGCAACGGCCCCAAGCCGAAGACCCCGACACCGGCGACCGGTCCGACCGTCAAGCCCCACCGCAGCCCCCGCATCCGGGACGCCGCCCGGGCCCGCGTCGCCGACCGCATCACCACCGGCTCCTGGACGCCGACCGGCCGCAAGACGGCCAGCCTCACCACGGCCAAGGGATCCGGAACATCGGCGACGCCGACGACGATCCGCGGCGCACTGCGCAGCCGGGCCGTCGGCCGGATCCTCAACGGCAAGAAGAACAACGGCGGTACGGGCGGGACGGCTCCGAAGGTCAACCTGACCAAGAAGCCCAAGCCGACCACCAGCGCGGGCGGTACGGGCGGTACGGCTTCGAAGGTCAACTTGACCAAGAAGCCCCAGCCGACCACCGGCGCGGGCGCGGCTGCCACCGGCGGCGGCACCCGGCCCAAGGTCAACCTGCGAAAGAAGGTCAACCTCCGCAAGAAGACCCGCCGCTACGGCAGGCCCGGCACCGTCGGAGGCTGCTTCGGCGGTACGGGTCCGAACCCGGCCGGTACGGGTCCGAAGCCGGCCGGTACGGGTCCGAAGCCGGCCGGTACGGGTCCGAAGGCGAGCGGTACGGGTCCGAAGGCCGGTGGGCCCACCAGTTCGGGTCCCGCTCCTGGCGGCTCCCGCCGTGACAAATGGGAGCGGGCCGGCACCCGCCGCTCGGAGCGCGCCTCCAGCGGCCCGGGCGAATCCACCAAGCCCGGCCCCGGCGCCGCCCCCGGGGGCGGCGGGTTCGGCCCGCCGCCCGGATGGGGCCACACCGAGGGAGTCACGATCACGGTCGAACGGGCCGACGGCGGCCCCCGAGCACAGGGCCGCCGACCGGCCAGGTCCACCCCGCGCGGCCGCCCCCAACTTCCCGCAGGAGCAACCAGAGGAGGAAGCGCTGTGACCGTGCCTGTCCCGAGCAGGTCGCCCGACACTCAGTACGCCGACAGCGACCTGACGATCTACGACGTCATCGAGTCCGACGCCGACATGGCGGAGGAGATCCTGGAGGGCGTCGACGAGGCGAGGGCCGCCGCCGACGGCTGCGAAAAGATGATGACGCGGCTGGAGGCCCTCCACGCGAAGATCGTCGGACTCAAGGTTCCCGGCGTCCTGGAGGGCTGGGTCCTTCTCCTGGGGGAGAAGGCCATCAGCGTGAAAGCGAAGGCGGAGGCCCTGGCGGAGAAACTGCCCGCCGCCTCCGAGGCCATCCGTACCGCCGGCGAGAACGCCGCGGCCCGCCACAAGCCGCTCGCCGACGCCGTCAAGGACGCCGGGCACACCGCCCCTGCCGAGCGCGACTACCACGTCGAATAGGAGGACTCGTGTCCGATCTCGTTCCCGTCGTCGGCGGGGCACTCCAGAAAACCGGCTCCGTGATCATGGGGGCGGTGCGGTTCGGCATCGTCGTCGCGCAGCTGTCCGCCGCGAGCGTGACCATGGCAGGCCTGTCCAACTCGGTCCGTTCCACCTTCCGTTACGTGGAGGACTGCGCGAACACGGTCGACCAGCTCTCCGACCGGGCCGCCGCCCTCAACGTGGACGACCTCACGACCGGCGAGCACCGCGACGCGGCCACCGTGATGCGCTCGTGCCGCGACGAAGCCGAGGCCATGGCCGTGGAGTGCGAGGAGATGTCCACGCTCTTCCACACCACAGCCGATGAGCACATCGGCGACTACGGCTCGGTCGCGGAAGCCGCACAGAACATGCCCGACGGCATCGAGATGGCCGACCGGCAGTTCTACAGCAACCGCTAACCCCACCTCACCCCACTCCCCCGCACCGCACGAAGGGCGGCGAACCCCACCGGTTCGCCGCCCTTCCCTATGCCCTTCGAAGGAGAGCTCGCCGATGATCCGCCTCGGACTGATCCGCCTCGGACCCCTGCGCGGCCGTGTCGCCCTGGTCCGCAATACCGTCGGCCGCGTCGCCACCGTGGCCGGCACCGGTGCGCTCGCCACCGGCACCTTCACCCACGACCTCTACGGCCCCTCCGTGCTGGCCGCGCTCGGCTGCTCCGCGTGGGCCACCCTGTGGTCGGTGACCCTGCCGCGCGACACGGTCGGCAACACCGCGATGGCCCTGTACCTGTCGCCGTCACTGTCGATGGCCGCGCTGCTCACCGCGCAGCGGATCGTGCCCGGCATCGACTGGTACTGGCAACTGCTCGCCGACGCCGGCTGGACCGCCGCAGTGCTGCTCGTACGCCCGGCCCGCATGGCCCGCATCCTGGTCGGCCGCGAACGCTCACTGACCCCGGAGGCCATCGAGCAGACCCAGGAGCTCCTCGCCACCGACCCCGTCCAGGGCCCGCAGCACCCGATGGCCGCCTACTGGGCGCAGCACGTCGCCATCGAGGACGGCGCCGCCCCCAACACCGTGCTGGAGCAGATCGAACGCACCGGCCCCGAGTCGATGACCGCCGTCATCCGCTCCACCCTGCCCGGCAAGCCGGTCCCGAAGATCGACCTGCTGGAGCTGTCCGCCGCCATCAACTGGCCCGAGGACGACATCCACATCGACCCGGTGCCCCGCCAGGGCGCCGGCGTCCGACGGCTCACCGTCGGCGATGCCCCCGAGGACCAGATGGACATCTACACCGCCTGG
Organism: Streptomyces longhuiensis; assembly: GCF_020616555.1. Classification (NCBI taxonomy): domain Bacteria; kingdom Bacillati; phylum Actinomycetota; class Actinomycetes; order Kitasatosporales; family Streptomycetaceae; genus Streptomyces; species Streptomyces longhuiensis. Next base: position 166,459 of record NZ_CP085174.1, read on the forward strand.
GAGAAGAACATCGCCCCCAAGGGCATGCCCGGCACGGTCATCACCCAGATCCGCACCGTCGACATCGCCGACGACACGGAGGGCAAGGCACATCCCGCATGAGCCGCATCTACGAACTGACCGTGCAGGCCGCCGAAGACGGCGACATCATCACCTACCACCCGATGCGCCTCGCGGCCGCCCTGAAGATCAAAGACGTCAACCGGCTCGCGGTGGAGACCAGCATGATGGGCGACAAGGCGCTCGTCACGATCTACCCGGATGACCCGCTCGCCCGGGTCATCCTCGCCGACCCGCAGATGCTGGTCATGGACGACCGCGGCCGCATCTGGATCGGCCGCTACCACAACGGCCGGCACTCCCTTCTGCGCCTGTACGACCCCAAGTCCGGCTCCGCGCAACGCCTGCTGCTGTTCGGCACGACCGGCGCAGGCAAGTCGACGGCCGGGCAGATCATCCTCGCCGCGATGAAGCGCTCCGGCATCGCCGTCAACTACGCCGACCTCAAAGGCGGCCAGTCCGCACCCGAAGCGGTCGGACAGCGCGGCCCCGGCAGCGAGGGCAACGTCGCCTGGCGGGTGACCACGCAAGAAGGCGCCATGGCACAGCTGCGCTCCACCTGGCTGACCATGATGGACCGCCAGGAGCGCTACTCCGCGATGGGCCGCTCCAAGTTTCTCAAGGACCGGCCCGACCCACTGCTCTACCAGATCATCGACGAAGCCAACCGCCTCCTGGAGAAGGGCGCCCCGTTCCGCGACGAGGCCACCTTCTACATCAAGGACATCGGACGCACCGGCCGCTCCCTCGGGGTCGGCATCGGTCTGTTCGCTCAGGCCGGCCACCTCGAGGAGATGGGCGGCTCCGACACCCTGCGCGCGATGCTCAAGGAGGGCGAGGTCGTCCTGCTGCGCTGGACCAGCTCGATGATGAAACAGCTCGTCACCGACGGCCTGCTTCCTACCGGCCAGGTCCTCGCCCCGATCCCGAAGTACGCAGGCGAAGTCGACCTCGTCTCACAGTTCGACGAGGACTTCGAAGACGAGGTCCTGCCCGGCACCCAGGGCACCGCGTACAACGTCAACGGCCGCTACCCCAGCTCGAAGATGCGGTTCTGGAACATCGGCTCCGCGGTTCCCACCGAGGGCCTGGACCCGGAGGTCATGGACCTGTACGGGCCCGGCGCCCCGGCGGAGATCGAAGAGGCCGCCTGGGATCTCCTCGGTGACGCCTACCGCCAGCGCCTGGACGGCATGGAGGCCTACCGCGCGGTCTTCCCCGAAGCCGAGGAAAACGAGGACGGCGAAGACGGCGGTGGCAGGAAGAAGGCCTCCGGCGCGAGCCGGGCCGCCGCCTCCCCCGTCCCGGCGGTGCCCGCGCAGGCCACCCCGAAGCGCTCCCTGCGCGACCGGGTCAAGGCCGTGCTCGAGGCGCACGACGACCCGCTCGATGCCCGCGAGGTCCTGGAGCTGGTCAACGCCGACGGCGGCCGCCAGGTCCAGCTCGGCAGCGTCCGCAACATCCTGACCGCGATCAACAAGTAATCCCTCTCCCCCTGTTCTTCGGCCTGCCGGGCACCGCGCCCGGCAGGCCGAAGCCCTTCCTGAAGGAGTTCCACGCCGTGGCGCTGACCGTCTCCCTCTTTGTCCTGGCCGGGATCGTCGTCCTGGTCCTGCTCCGCACCGGCTACCTGCGGCTGGGGCCCGCCCTCGCCGCCGCCCTGTTCGGCTTCACCCTCGCCTCCACCGGCCTCGCCCCGGCCATCACCACCGGCATCAGCAACGTCGCCGGTTGGCTCAGCAACCTCGGATAACCCGCCGCATCTGGACCGAACGGAGCCCGCCATGGACCCCCATCCCACGCAGCCCGGCATGCCCGAGTCCGAGGCCGCGGCCGAAGCCCGCCGCCTGATCGAGTCCTGGGCCGCGCAGCCGGTACGCCACCACCCGACCTCGTTCCGCGACCCCAGCACACCGCCCGCGATCGGCGCCGCCCCGCCCGTCCCACAGCCCGACAAGCGGATCGTGCCCGCCTGGGCGGCCGGCATCGCGGTCGCCTCCATCGGAGTCGGCGCCGGATCCACCGGCCTGGGCTGCGCGGCCTGGCTGCTGTTCAACGGCCTGTCCCTGGTCAGCGTCCCCAGCCTGACCCGCTTCGCATTCATCGTCATCGCGCCGTTCGCGGGCGTGGCCATGGTCGTCACCGCCGTCGCCGCGGCCATCTCCAAGGCCAAGGAGGCCGACCACACCACAACGAACGTGTACGAGGGCACGGTCGTGAACAACACCGAGGTCCGCAACAACAGCACCACCACGCGCGGCCTGTTCGCCCGCACCCGCAACGACTTCCGCTGACCCCGGGCGCCCTGCTTCGTACTCGAACCCCGCCCACGCGGCCGGGAGTCGAGCACGGGGCAGGCCGCCCGCCAGGCGTCCGGTCAGTCCTCGTCCAGGTAGATCAGCAGACGGCCGTCCTCATCGACGTGCGCCTCGTAGATCACACCGTCGACGACCGCGTGGTCGACGACCACCTCGAAGTCCCCTTCGTCGTCGATCCACAGCACACCGTCGTCATCCGTGACCGCCGGATAGATCACCCCGTCGGCGATCACCGACTCGAACTCGACTGACATCGCACCCCCTTCACACACCCTGCGCGGCCTGCGCCGCCCCAGCGTGGCGCATCGCCACGCGCCTGCAACAGAGCCATTCCCACTTCGCCCGCCATCTCACCGGGCCCTCGAAGGAGCCGACATGACCGACCACCACAACGACCTGCCCCAGATCCCTGGCCCCCGCCAGCCCTCCCCCGCCGAAGCCGACGCCCCGCTCGCCACCGGCCAGCAGCCGAACGTGCCGCCGAAGGACAACACCACGCCGGCGTGGCCGCGGCGCACGACGGCCGCCCTGCACGAGCGGTGGGATGATGCCTGGTTGCCCGGCGGCATCCTGTACAGCCGCTGGGACGACGTACGCGAGGCCCCCGAGCTCGGCTGGCACGGCATGGCCCACTGGCTCAAGGTCGCCATCGCCCTCGCCGCCGGCGCCTTCCTGGCACTGTTCCTGGACGCGGCGTTCGGCGTCATCACCGGCTGGGTCCACCAGCTGCTGACCGCCGCGCCGCGCGTACAGGTTGGCACCGACACCTCCACCGGCATCTGGGCCGTGATCGACCAGCCGATCCGCTCCTACATCGCCCAGCACAGCGCCGGCCTCGCCGTGAGCGGTTCCACCCTCTACACCCTGTGGCAACTCGTGGGCCTGTTCGGCCTGTTCGGCGGCTTCCTGCGCAGCACCGCCGCCCGCCTCACCTGGACCGCCTGGGGCGCCGCCAGCATCGCCATGGTCTGGACGGCTTCCCCCGCGCCCGCCCGCAACCTGGCTACCGGCCTTGCCGCCGCGGCCTGGCTGCTCGGCTCCGCCTTCGCCCTGCGCGGCCTGACGCTGCGCCCCGCCGTCTACGTCCACGCACCCGGCCCGGAGATCCGCAACGATATCCGCCCCGAGATCCACGTCCCGGCCCCGGCTGACGCGCCCACCGACAACGTGCACCCGCTCCAGCGCTGACCGTCCCGCCGACCCGCCCGGTCCTCGACTGCACTCCCACGCAGCCGAGGACCGGACAGGCCGACCGGCCGCTCCCCGATCTCGAAGGAGAACACCATGCCCAAGCCGACCGACCCCCGCGCCGTGCCCGGCCACTTCATCCCCTCCCAGGCCGCCCCGGCCAAGCCGAGCGGGCTACCACTGATGCTCAAGGCCGCGATAGCCGGCCTGCTCCTGCTGGCGCTGTTCCTCATAGGCGCAGCGAACGGCGGCCAGAGCGACGTGCCGCAGCAGCGCACCACCACGACGCAGACCGGCAAGTGATCTCCGGTCCACCTGCCTGGCCCTCGCTACCTGCACGCGGCGAGGGCTCGGACAGGCCGACCGGCCTCACGCACCACCCCCTGTCCCCGAGCAAGGGAGTCTCCGTTTTGGCGCAGCAGCCGAAGGTCATGGGCGTGCTGATAGAACCGCCGCCGCCGACCTGGTGGAAAGCCAACCGGCACAAAGTCCTGGCCGTCGCCGGACTCGTGCTGGGCTACCTGATCGCCACGCACCTGCAGGGCGCACCAGATCAGCAGACCCGACCGCATCCGGGCCACAGCACCCCCGCGCCGACCACGCCGCATGCCACCCGCACCGTTCACATCCCTACCTGAACCCGGCACCCGCTGCGCCCCACCGACGACCTCACGTCGGTGGGGCGCAGCGCTACCCACCGACGACTGGAGGAGATCGCACGTGCTCGTCCCCCGCCCGCGCCGCCGGATCGGCCGGCCCCGCCCACAGCGTCCCGGCCCCCGCTACCCGCTTACCCAACGCCAACTGCCAGGCCAATGGAACAGGTGATGGACGACCAGGACCAGGACCTGGTCGACGTCGACCCGCACGACCCCGGCGACGGACCCTTACCGATCTTCCGGTGGAAGCAGGCCGGTCGCACCAACCTCGCGACCCGCCGCCAGCTGCGAGATATGGGCCTACGCCCCGGCGGCCAGGAGCCCGTCGCCCGGATCGAATGCCGCGGCGGCCAGCGCTTCGCATGGCTGTACCGGATCGACCTGGCGAAGCCGAAGCTCCCGATGACGCTCGCGAAGGAAGCCGCGCTCGACAAGGCGATGGCAGCACGCCAGACGTGCCCCGGCCCCTGCGGGCGGCGCTATTTCCACTGCCTCCCGCTCAAGACGCTCGGGATGTGCCTGGAGTGCCACGACGGCACGCCCGCAGACCCCGCCACCTACAGCGCTCCCCCGGGCCAAGCATCTTGCCGCCTCCGTTCTGACGGCCTCTCCGCCCTGCAGGCCGGGACGACATGACGACCCGCAGCGCATCCCGGCCCGCCCCCACTTCTAAGGAGCTTCTCCATGACCACCCGAGCCGCTCGCTTCGCCGCCTCCTACGCACTGCTGCGCATGGCCGCGGATCTGGGAGACCACTGGATCCAGTCCGACCACCAGGCCGTCACCAAGGGTCAGCACGACGAGAACGAGGGACAGTCCAGCCGCGCGGGACGCATCGCCTGCACCGCGCACGTCGCCTCGTACACCGCGACCCAGGGCGTGGTCCTGCTCGCCGGCGCCCGCGCGCTGGGTCTGCACCTGAAGCCGAGCCGAGTCGTGACCGCGCTCGCCCTGTCCGCCGGAACTCACTGGTGGGCCGACCGGCGCGTCCATCTCAAGGCCGTCGCGGAAGCCACCGGCAAGGGCAACTTCTACAACCTGGGCGGCCCGCTGGGCGGCAACTACGCCCTGGACCAGGCCTTCCACCACGCGATGGAGACGATCGCTGCCGCCATCGCCGCATCGAAGTAGCTGCTCCGTCTGACGGACGCTCCGTGCCGCCCCGGCCCACAACGAAGGCCGGGGCGGTCGCAGTGGTCCCTCAAGCACCAGAAACCCCGCGACCAGGCACAGAGAGGAGATGGGCGTCATGCCGAACCACGAGTTCTACGAGGTAGACGTCCCGATACACGACACCACCAACCCGGGCCTGCGGGGTCTGCACGTCTTCACCGGCGAGGCGGACTCCCCCACCACGGCCCTGCGGCGCGCGCACGAGGTGTACGCCGCCGCGCTCGCCGCGCACAAGGCCGGAATCGAGAGCCCCGGCAAGCAGCCGGACAACTGGGGAGCCAGCGGGCTGAGGCCCGGCTGGGAGATGGAGTGGCCCGCCGCGAAGGCCGGCCGCTGGATCAACCCCGTCAGCTGGACCACCAGCCGCGGCGACTTCGCGCTGTAGCTCCGCCCCGGGACGGCCGCCAAAGGCCGGAAAACCAGTCGGCCGCCCCGGGCCTACCCACCCCGTACGAGACGAGAGAGGGAGATCCCAGTATGGACTCCGTCCTGCGCGCACACAGCCGGATCGGACAGCGCGCGCTCTTACTGACCACCGCCGCCGTGCCGTTGACCGGCTGGACCGTCCACGCCGTGACGCTCCACCGGCGCCTGGCCGCGAGCCGCCGCGACCCCCTCACCGGGCTGCTGCGCCGCGACGCATACACCACCCAGGCCCGGCAGGTCCTACGCCGCCACGGCGACGACACAGCCGTCGTCCTGGTCGACCAGGACCACTTCAAGGCCATCAACGACACCTACGGCCACGCGGCCGGTGACACCGTCCTGGCGGCGACCGCAGCCCGGCTCACCGCCTGGGCGGGCCCGCACGCCGCCATCGGTCGCCTCGGGGGCGATGAGTTCGCGATCGTCCTGGAGGCGCCCCACGGCCGCCGCGAGGACCGCCTCGCACAGCTCATGAAGATGCTGCACACGCCGGTGCACCTGGACGACGGGCAGACCGTCGACGTCGCCGCCTCCGTCGGCGCAGCGACGCCCGACATCCTCAACACCCGCGACCTGTCCCTGCTCCAGCAGGCCGCCGACGCTGCCCTGTACGACGGCAAGCACTCCGGCCACGCAGTTCTCGCCGACGCCCGGCACGCAAAGCACCCGTCCATCAACGGGCGCCGCGCCGGCCGCCCCGGAACCGGGATCTGGGGGCGAGCCGCATGAGTATCGCCACCCTGCCCGAGGGCGACTGGATCCGCGGCATCACGATCCGCCAGCCCTATGCCACCTGCATCCTCGCCGGGAAGAACCCGGAAAACAGGCCCCGGCACTGGCCGCGGCGGGGCTGGGTCCTGATCCACGCCGGGCAGCAGCTGGAGCGCCGCGCCCTGCGTGACCCGCTGGTCGCCACCGCGATCCGCGGCCGCGAACTGCACCTGGGCGCGGTCATCGGCGTCGCCCGCCTCACCGACTGCCACCCCGACCAGGGGCCCGAGAAGTGCACCAGCCCCTGGGCGCAGCGCAGCGCGCACCACCTGGTCCTCGCCGACGTCCAGGAGCTCGCTCTGCCCGTGACCGCCTCGGGCGCGCTTGCGGCCTGGAAACCGGCGCCGGACCTGGTGGCGCAGGTGCTTCAGCAACTGCCCGACTTCCGGCCGTGACCCGCACCCGAGGCAAGGTGCCGCTGTTCGAGCCGGGTCTGGTCCCGGCTCCCGGCGGCCTTCTCGACTGGCGCGACAGCCAGCACTTCGACCGCTGGCAGGACCGCCCCTGCGCGCTGTGCGACAAGCCCACGCCCATGCGCTCCCACTACGGCGAGCCCGTGCACAAGGCGTGCGCTGAGGACTGGATCGCCGCGAACCCCACCGAGGCCCGCCTCGGCCGGTTCGCCTCCGACGTCCAGCGCAAACGCCGGCGCGACGACGACCACGCCTGAATTCCTCCACCTGGAGGCTCCCTTGAGCAGCACCCAACACGAGGTCGACCACGCCCTCGCCTATCCCGAGCCGCCCGCGTCCCCGCTCTGGCACCGCCACGGCGCGAAGGCCCGGCCGCTCACCGACGCCCAGAAGAAGCGCAACTGCGAGCTCCTGGACCTCGCACAGCGCAAGCCCCGCACGACCGCCGCGTAGGAGGCCGGTCATGTTCACCGACATGAAAGAGGCCCTCGAAGCCGAGGCCCTCGAACTCACCCCGCTCGGCAGCGGCCAGAGCACCGCCGCGTCCCTGGTGGTCGCCCACCACGCCCGCGACAAGGACGACCTCACCGACCTGCTGGGCGCGCTCGGACTGCCCTGCGACGAAGACGACCTCGTACGCCTGCTCCCGCACCTCACCACCCCAGACACTCCGACCGGAGGTCCGATGCCCGTCAACGCCTTCACCGCCACCGCCGCCTCCATGCTGAAGAACGGCGACAGCCCCGAGCAGGTCCGCGAAACCCTCGGGCTGTCGGAGACCGAACTCGCCGAAGCCCTGCGCCACACCGAACTGCCCGCCCTCGCCGCAGCGGACACCGAGGACAGCACCAGCACCCCCGAGGCGGCCAACCCGGCACCCGCCAGCACGACGGACGCCGACAAGACCGAGGCCCTGCTCTCCTGGGCGGAGAACCACCCCGCCGCCACCATCCGCAACCGGGCCGCCCGCATCCGCAGCGACCTCACTGAACTGACCGAACGCCGCGCCACCGACGCCGCCCAGCGGGAGGCAGAGGAGCGAGTCGCCAACGCCAAGTCCGAACTGGAGGCCGCGCAGGCACAGCTGCGCAAGGTGAAGGCCGGCGGCCGCGCCGCCACCGACCAGACCCCCACCCCCATGGCCCCTGCCCAGGGCCCGGGCGGCAAGCGCAGCAAGGACGAACTGGCCGCGATCCGGACCTGGGCGCGAGCCCACGGCCACCAGGTCGCCGACCGGGGCACCCCGGCGAAGACCGTCCTGGACGCCTACGACGCCGCCCACCGCACCACCGCCCTGGCGGAGGCAAGCTGATGAACACCAAGCCCCTCACCGTCGACGGCTACCTCGACACCATCCCCGCACCCGGCGACGCCCTGGGCACCGCCCGGTTCCAGCGGATCGCCTCGCCCACCGATGACGCCGTGGACGACGTGATCTGGTCCTGCACCACCGGCAACCCCCGGATCGCGCACCTGCTGCTCACCGAGATCCAGCCCGGCGACCTGCTGCACGTCTCGGGCTTCCTCACCCAGCCCGACCACCCGGCGGACCCCGCCCGGCTCACCATCGACGCCCTGGAGGTGCTGGCCACCGCACCGGCGCGGGCACTGCAGGAGATGGTCCTCGACAGGTACGGCGACTACGTCGTGGTGTTCGACGCCGACACCGACGCCGTGCCCGTCTTCACCTCCTCCGGGCACTGGGTCGGCATGGCGGAGAGTCCCGACATCGTCGGCACGCTGATCGAGATCCACGAGCGCGTGAACGGCGGTGACGGCTAATGCCCACGAGGCCAGGCCGTTCCGGCGGACCGATCGAGGGAAGTTTGTTGTCCGCGGACAACAAACGGGTATGGCACCGCGGCTAGCGCGTTGTTCCTCGGCGGCTTGTTGTCCGCGGACAACAAGTCCCTGGTGCGAACCGGGCACCTTCCCAACGAGCACCAAGAAGGCCCGTGCCTGCCGACCGCAGGGCACGGGCCTTCTTGCGTTCTGAGGAAATGCAGCGGGGGCTACTTGGTGGATGCCGAGGCGGCACTGCGCCGACGCTCGGCCATGCCGTTGAGGATGTCCACCAGCTTCAGGAACTGTGCGTCGTCCATACGGTCATCGAGGAAGGTGGCAGCCCGGGCGGCGTTGTCGTACGGGAACTTGACGCCTGTGACCCCCTGCTCGCGGGAGCCGTCAGTGTCAGGCTGCTGCCTGCGGGGGACGGGGACTGACTCGTTGGTGCCCTCGCGACGCGATTCGGATTCCGGCTCGGCGGCTGTCTCACCGGGCGAAACTGCACGATCGGCGTCCGCTCGGGATGCGGGAGTCGGAGGGGTGGAGGGTTTGTTGTCCGCGGACAACAAACCCTCCACGGATGTCGGACTCTCCGCGGGGGCGGCCCCGGAGTCTGTGGACGTGCCGCCCGGTTCTTGCGACTTGTTGTCCGCGGACAACAGAGCGGCACGGCTGATCACTGCCCCGCTTGTGGGCGGACTTGTTGTCCGCGGACAACAAGTCCACGGCTCCGGTACCTATCCAACGCGATCGCGACGTGAACGTGGTGTCTGTCTCGACGAAGCCGAGGCCGCTTCTCGTGTAGCGCGCGCTCCCGTGCCGCCCACCTGATGCGACTGGATTCGTTGAGACGAATCGGTGCCAGCTCGGTTCGTTGAGACAGGACAGCTGCCGTGCGGTTCCGGTCGGCGGGACTACGAGGGCGCGCGCTCCGATGATAGGAAAGCGGCCATGAGTGGAGACTCGGCGGCGACGATCGCCGCTATAGCCGTTGCTGGGATTGGAACCATTGGAGTCGTGGCGAGCTCCCTGGCAACGGGACGAGAGCAGCGCTCGCAAGCTCAGGAGCACTTGAGAGCAGAGGTGTCACGGCAGTGGGCCGATCGTCAGCATGATGCCTACGTCGCCTACCTGGCGGCTGTTTCAAGCTTCATGAACTGTTGGTGGGAGCTCAGCCGGGAACTGACCTGGGCAACGGACCCGTCTCCTGAGCGCTGCCAGCAGACACGCGAACGCGGTGTTGAACTATGGGGTGAACTCCGCACCCGTTACCAGGGAATCCGAGTTGTAGCACCGTCCGACGTCATGACGAAAGGCCGTGCGTTGGATGAGGCCCTCACAGCATTCGACCGGATGGTCGAAGACTGGTTCCTCAAGGCTGCGGACAACTGGGAGGTCCCACAGCACGGAGACGTCCATGTCTTCGAAGCGAAGCAGAAGGAGTGCAGTGCCGCCTTGGACGCGTTCGGCGTCGCCGCACAGGCCAGCCTTGAACCAGTTGCCGCAAGGAGGCCAGGGAAGTCCCTCCTGTTCAGGCGCCGCTAGAGCATCTTCTCGGGCCCCTGCGGTTCGGGCCATGCCGGGTCTTCTGGTGCATTGTTGAGGGCTGGGTGTCCTGTCTGCACGAACCGTGCCGGCACCGATCCGTCTCAACGAACCCAGTCGCAGCAGGTGGGCGGCACGGAGCGCGCGGCTATCCGAGAAGCGGCCGTGCAGGTCAGCGGTGGGCCGTCGACTAGGTTCGCTGAGAACGGACGGCATGAAGACTAAGAAGGCCCGTGCGCCGTCTGTTGTTCGCCGGCAGGGCACGGGCCTTCCTGCGTTTCCGGCGCCCCTTTGAGTTTGTTGTCCGCGGACAACAAAGCGGCGTGGCTGATCACTGCCCGTGCGTGGATGGACTTGTTGTCCGCGGACAACAAGTCCCCGGCTCCGGCTTCTTTCCAACGCGATCGCGACGTGGACGTGGTGTCTGTCTCGATGATGCCGAGGCAGTCTCAGTCCATCTGAGGCACCTGCTCGGGTTACACCAGATCGACTGAGACGGGTCACGTGGATTGGTGCGAACAGGGCACCTTCCCAACGAGCACCAAGAAGGCCCGTGCCTGCCGACCGCAGGGCACGGGCCTTCTTGCGTTCTGAGGAAATGCAGCGGGGGCTACTTGGTGGATGCCGAGGCGGCACTGCGCCGACGCTCGGCCATGCCGTTGAGGATGTCCACCAGCTTCAGGAACTGTGCGTCGTCCATACGGTCATCGAGGAAGGTGGCAGCCCGGGCGGCGTTGTCGTACGGGAACTTGACGCCTGTGACCACCTGCTCGCGGGAGCCGTCAGTGTCAGGCTGCTGCCTGCGGGGGACGGGGACGGACTCGTTGGTGCCCTCGCGACGCGATTCGGATTCCGGCTCGGCGGCTGTCTCACCGGGCGAAACTGCACGATCGGCGTCCGCTCGGGATGCGGGAGTCGGAGGGGTGGAGGGTTTGTTGTCCGCGGACAACAAACCCTCCACGGATGTCGGACTCTCCGCGGGGGCGGCCCCGGAGTCTGTGGACGTGCCGCCCGGTTCTTGCGACTTGTTGTCCGCGGACAACAAGTCCCCGGAACCGGCTTGTGCCAGCGCCTCACGACCGGCGGCCAGCAGGCGCTGTTCCTCCTCCTTCTGCTGTTCCGCAGACTGCTTAGTGGACTCGAGATGGGCGAGCAGCTCGGCTGCGCCACGGCTCGAGTCCTCCTTGAAGTGCCGTGCCAGTGCACGGCCATCTCGCTCCGAGACCTCGCCCGCGCTGAGCATGACCTGAATCTCAGCCGGCAGGGTCAGCAGGGCCAGTTGGTTGGTGACCCAGGACCGGTCCTTGCTCAGCCGCTCCGCGGCCCGGCTGCGCGCGCCACGCTCGCCGCCGTCCTCCGCGCAGACCTTGACGAGCTGTTCCACACCTCGCGCTCGTTCGATCACGTCGAAGTCCTCGCGGTCCAGGTTCTCCGCCAGGAGGTGGTCGACGAAGTCTTCGCGGGAGCCGGCCAGGTCGTCCCGGACCACGAAGTCGAGTTTGTCCAGACCGACGTGGACGGCGCTGCGGAACCGGCGCTCGCCGTTGACGAGCACGTGCTGCGCGGTCGGCCCGATCTGTGTCTCATGTTCGGGCCACAGCTTCAGGTAGGCGCTACGGGTGACCGCAACGCAGGCGGCGAGCTGTACCTCGCGCAGTTCCTCACCGAAGCGCGTCTTGTCCTCGTCGGAACCGAAGTTGCGGCGCGGGTTGAGAGGAGTGGGAGCAACCTGATCGAGGGGGAGCCGGGTGAGTTCGTATGCCGGAATCGATCCCTCGGTCAGGGCCTTGGCTCGGCCGCGCGCGCTGCGGTTGCGTGCACGCCCGAACGACGCGCTCTCGCCCACCTTGTCCGCGACACTCATCCGTGAACCCTCCTGGCAATGGAGCGCAGGACGTTCGCCTGCTCACAGTCCGGCTCGTAGGCCAGCAGCGGCTCTTTGCGCCGTACCGCTTCCCGTTGTTCCTTGAGCTCCGGGACGATGCCGAGTACGGGCTCTTCCATGCTCTGCCAGGAGGCGAGGGAGGACGTGGCGATGTACCCGTTCCGAGCGTCGTAGAGGTTGACGACGAAGCCCAGGGTGTCGATCTGCACCTTCAGGTCCTCGCACAGATCTTCCATCTGGTCGGCGAGCATGTCGTAGGCGTCGCCGGAGGTGTCCTCGGCCTGGACGGGGATGACGATCCCGGACTGGCCCGGCTCCTCGCCCTCGCGGGTGCGGCCGTAGTACAACGCCGTGTCCATGGTGTAGCCCAGGCTCGGGGGACAGTCGACGACGATGAAGTCGAACTCCTGCTCCAGGTCAGCCAGGACACGCTCGAGAGCGGTCTCTTTGATCCGGACGGCGCGGGTGGTGGCGAGTTTCGCGTCGAGCAGGAACGCGTCCTTGCAGGCGGGCAGCAGCCAGAGGTGGTCTTCGAAGTCGCCGCCCTTTATCGGGACGAGCAGAGCCTGAAGGTCACCTTCGGCGTCGGCCAACATGTGCTTGGCCAGGCTGGCCGACTCGATGTCGAGCATCTCGTAGCCGAGCTGCCGCGTCAGGTGACCCTGCGGGTCAAAGTCGATGAGGAGAGTGCGCTTGCCCGTCTCCGCCAATGCCTGAGCGACGCCGGCCGACACCGACGTCTTACCCACACCGCCCTTCTGGTTCCCGAACACGATGCGGCGCGCGCCGGTAGTGCGCGGGGGAGCAGGGCGCAGAGAGGGGTGCGCGTCGAGCCAGAAGCGGATCGACTGGGCTACCCCTTGGTTGTAGGAGATCTTGCGAGGCTTGCAGGCCAGCTTCAGCTTCTCGTACAGCCCTGTCGGCAGATACGTCGAGAAGGAGGAGCCGCCACTGGTGTCGACGTCCGGATGAGACTTCAAGTCCATCCAGGCCGTTACGCCTTCAGTCACGGCGTCCTGGATGTCGACGCCCAACTCTGCGGCGCGCACCTTGAGTTCACGGCGAAGATCCGGCGGCAGCTTAGCGACTACCTTTTCGCGATCTTCCGAGCTGTATGGAGCGGTCATGGCGCTACCTTAGTACCGTCGAGCGCCTCGCGTGCTGACTCTCAACACGTGTCGTCCAACTGTCCCCAAGCAGAAGTGCGCACCACTTGCGCCCCGTTCGCACGGCAACGCGACCGCGTGCCCGTAGGACAACGGGACCGGGAACAGGGCGGAACCCGGAGCGCGTTCTCCCATGTCAGAGGCACTGTGTAACCTCACGCGGTGATCATTGACCGTAATGCGAGTGTTGCCCCGCACCGCTTCGAAAGTCCCTGGCTGCGCCGCACGATCGGCAAACGCATAGGCAGGGCAGACCGTGACGACATGCTGCGCGCGCTTCTCGTCGTGAGCGAGGTGCGCATAGCCGACCGCATCACAGCTGCTTGGCGCGAACTCCACGAAGCCCTCGACAGAGAAATCCACGAGGCTGAACGGAGGCGCGACCGATTGCACTGGAGGCAAAGCGACCAAGTAGCCGTTGCCTGCTGTCACGCTGCGCGGGAGTTGGCCGACAAGCTATGGGAAGAACGCCAGGGAGCCAATGAAGCGCTTGCGGAGTGTAAGGACATCACTGATCGGCTCAGCTCACGCCTGGGGGTAGAACTGACGGGCGAGTCGAGCGAGGTTTCCGACACTCGTGCTGCCCTCGTTGTTCTCAACGAGGGACTGCAGCCCGCGAGACAGCGCTTCGACACACTCATCTCGAATGACCAAGAGGCGCTCCACCACCTCGCACAGCACGAGGAACGATGGCGGCACAGTACTGATCCGGGCATCACGCTTGAACAGATCGATGGGATGGAACAGGACGCCTTTGACGACGCCATCAAGCAGGCCCTGGAACGCTCCGGCTTCCAGGCGTCATGGCGCCAGGCCAGGGTCATCGAGGTGACGGACGACGGGGAAGCCGGCCTCGTCTACTGCGCCAACGTCAACAGACCTGCGCGAGAGGACCTGACTCAGGTTCGCGCCATCCTCACCGCGCAGCGACTGGCAAGACAGAGGGACCTTCGCAGGGTGATGGTGGTCACCAACCAGCGATTCATCTCCAGGCTGGCCAACAGGCTCATGGACAAGACGACCCCTTCGGTTGTGCTTGTACAGCGATTCGCGCTCCAGCAATGGCTCGAGTGGGGCATGCCCCTACGGGATGTACTGGCGGCCGCCTGATGCACATCAACTGGGCAACCCAGGTGTCGCTTCCCCGCTACCCGGGTTCGCAACTGCCCGCGGACATACGGAGGGAGATCTCCAACGCGACGGACGACGACCTGCTCGCCGCGTACCTCCACTGGACGGAAGGCCGGATCGCGCTGGACTTCGCCATCGAAGCAGAGAGCCTCGCAGGCGAGATCAAGAGCGAACGGGACCAGCTCGACGTTCTGACGCCGCCAGCGGACACCAGGTACACCGCGCACTATCACCGCTCCCACGCGGCGCTACATGCTGCACTCAGTAAGGCAGCCCGTACCGCCGAAGGCGCCCATAAGGAGGCGCAGACCATCTGGGACCAGCTGCGCGAGCAGACAAGCCACGACCTCACGGCCAAATACAACAGAGGAGACGGCTCCTCACCGAACGTCATGGAGCGCATCGGCGTCCTGCACGCACAGGCCAGCAACGCCGAACAGGCAGTACAGGCCGCGCTGACTGCACACCGAGAGAAGATGCATCGCCTGGCCTTGGCAGAGGACGCGTTGGAGCGATTCCTCGACTCGCCGGACAGCATCGGCCTGGAAGACATCCACGCCATGACGCCGTCCGCGTTTGAGCAGACAGTCGCAGACCTCGCCAGGCGAGACGGGCACCGCGTAATACGAGACCGCGGCGGTGCTCGCGATCTCGGAGCCGACGTAATCGCCGTCACCGCCGACGGCCTGCGGATCGTGTTCCAGTGCAAGCACCGCAAGGCCGGCCTCGGCAAGGTTGGGTCACCTGAAATGCAGACCTTCAACGGGACGGCCCGCCCAGAGCACAACGCCGACATCGTCGTTGCCGTGACCAACGGGGATTTCACCAAGCCTGCTTCTGAGTTCGCGTACTCACATGACATCGACCTTGTAGGTCAACAGCGGCTGAAGCGATGGGCCACCTGGGGGGAGCCCCTGCTGACGCTCCTCGAGGCAACCCGCAAACCGCCTAGGGCCGCAGCAGCCTGAACATAGGCCGGGCCGCCGCGCAGCATTTGCATGGCCCTCTGTAGGGGCCGTGAGTACGAAAGACAGTGTTCGTCAGGCGGGCGCGCGGTGACGCCGCCGGCGCCCGCCGTATGGGATCGGCCGTGAAGTTCTGGTGAACGCTCCCGCCCCGCGGGATCGGGCTTTTTCTCAGGTCAGAGCCGGTGTCCGCTGTGGAAATGCTCAGTGTTGCGAAGGTGCAGAGACGGAACGCGTGGCGGTACTACGTGCGTGGAGTTGCGTTCGGAGACGGTCGCCGTCCGGTCGGCACGGCGATGAAGGCCGCCCAGCAGCAGGCCGGGCTCCCGCCCGGGAGATGGAGAGGGCGCGGCCTGGCCGCGCTCGGGCTCACCGAGGGCGCGGAGGTGACCGAGCGCCAGATGGAGTTGGTGTTCGGGCAGGGCCGGCACCCGGACGCCGACCTCATCGAACGCGGCCTCCTGGACGACGGCGTCGACCCGGCCACGGCACGGCTGGCCACCGTGCTCGGGCAGCCGATCGAGGAGATCGAGGCGCGCAAGCAGACCCCGCTGCTGGCGCTGGACTTCACCTTCCGCCCGCAGGCGTCCCTGATCGTGCTGTGGGCCTTGGGGGACGACCACACCCGGCAAGTCATCGAGCGGGCCCACGAGAGGGCCATCACCACCGTGCTGCGCTGGCTGGAGGATGAGGTCGCCGAGACTCGGTGGTCCTCGGGCCGCAGGCGGGCGAAGACCCCAGCCCTAGTCGTCGCGACGTGGCGGCACTTGGACAACCGGGACGGATTCCCGCTGCTTCACGATCACTGTCTGGTCCTGAACCGAGCGCAGCGCCTGGACGACGGCGGCGAGCCGGCGTGGGGCGCACTCGACACCCGCCGCCTCTACCAGCACGTGGTGGCCGCCGGGACGCTCTACACCCTCACGATGACGACCGAGGTGTGCGAGGACCTGGCACTGGCGACGGCGCCCCGGGAGGTGACGCCGGGCCTGCGCCCGGTGATGGAGATAGCCGGTGTCGACCCGGAACTGATCGCCTGGTCCTCCACCCGCCGCCAGCAGATCGAGGACGCACTGGAGGGCATCACCGACGACTACGTGAAGGACCACGGGCGGCTGCCCGGCGAGCGCGGCCGCCACGGGCTCGGCTGGTGGGCTGCGCAGAACACCCGCCGCTCCAAGAAGCATCCCAAGCCGCTCGAGCAATTGCGCGCGTGGTGGCGGGCCTCCGCGATCCTCGCATTCGGCCGCGAGATGGTGAACGGGCTGCTGGAGCGCTGCCGGACAGCCGGGGCCGCCATCCGGGCACGGGTGAGCCCGATGGTGGACACCGTCCTCGCCGCCGTCGACGTCGCCGCGATCACGTTCACCGTGCGCCGCACCTTCGCTCGCCGCCATGTCCTGGCCGAAGCGCGCCGACACCTGCTGGAGACGCTGCGAGGCCGCGCCGTTCCGACCGTCCCGCACGAACACGCCGGGTCGCCCGGCCTGGACGACTACATCGCCGACAACGCCCTCGACCGCCACTGCCGCCAGCTCACCGTGCCCCAGGAGGGCCGGCGGATCCCGGCGCTGGACCAGCTGACCTACACCGCGGACTTCGCCTGGCCCCACCGGTGGTGGATCGCCGGTGCTGAAGGAAACCCGCCCCGGGAGTCGAGCAGGTACGAGCGGGCCCGGGTCGCGAGCCTGGCCCTGCAGAACGCGATCCACGACGCCCGCACCACACCCGCCGCCCGCGTCGACGACCACGACCAGGCGGCGGCCGCGGCGCACGCCGTCGATCACGCGGACCAGGACACGGCCCTCACTCCGGTGCAGCGGGCCGCGGCCGCTCACGCCCATCAGCAAGCCGCGATGCCCGAGGAGTACGTGCAGGGCCGTACGACCGACCCGGCGACGTGGATGCGCACACCGGAGAACCTCGACCGCTTGGCCGCCTTCACCAGAGAGGCCACCGCGCGGCGCAGCGACATCGAGGAGCGCGAGCTCCCGGCCTCGGCCGCCGACCCGGGCCCGCACCGCGAGGAGCACGAGCTGCAGCATCGGCACCCCGGCGACGGCCCCACACCGGGCGCGCGCACGTGAAGGCCGGCCACTGCATCCGACGTGCACCGCGCGATGTCGTCCACTCCCGGGTGCGTACGCGCAGCACCGCACGAGGACCGCCGCGCGCTCGGCAGTCTGCCGAGGGCGCAGTGAACACGACGGGCACGGCCGCAGTTGGTGGGCGCGGGAGACAGTGGCAGGGGCGATGTCGTGCTCGCGGGCGGCGACATCGCGTGCGGCACGATCGTGGCCGCGACCAACGCGGTGGCCATGGCCAGCCCCGACGACCGCTGGGCCGTGGCAAGGGTGCAGGTCGGTGTCATCGCCGCGCTCGCCGGGGTGGAGATCCTCGCCCTGCGGCGCTGGCGCCGAACCGCTGGCGCCCCGGCGGCTTAAGATTCTGCGATGTGGCTATCGAACTCCCTGACGATCTGATCGAACTGGAACGCGCTGCCTGGACGGAGATCCAGGAGGGGCGGCTGACGGTGGCCACGGCGCTCGCTGTGCAGCAGGCCATCGGCCGGGTCCAGGAAGAGTCGGGGGAGTCGCGGTTTGACGTGGAGATGGCGTTGAAGCGGGCGGTGCGTCACCCCGAGCCTGACGCTGCGGCGGCCTGACGAGCCCGGGACGCAGCTAGGCCTCGCTGTCCGGCCAGGCCTTCAGCTCGGTCCATGTGGCGTCGGCGGCCTGCTCAGCCAGTGCGATGCGGGCGCTCGGAATGGCGCTGTAGCTGCCGATCCACGATCGGAACTTGCGCTCCGCCGTTGCGAGGTTCGACCACCGGCCATCCATGATGGTGCGGCCCGCGGTTGTCGTGAGGGTGAGGCGGTAGCGGCGGTCAACCACGGGCGCACTCCGCCTCGGTGAGTGGGGCGGTGAGGAGCGCGGCCTCGATGCCGGCCTGCCGTACCGCGTCGCGAAGGCTGGCCAGCGCCTGAGACTCGGGCGCGCGCGCCGCGTCCGTCTTGGTAGTGGCGATCATGTGGGGCGTGCACGTGTCGATCCAGCGCGAGCCGGCCTGGGGGACGTCGACGATGCGGGTGGCCGTCGCGGGCCGGCCGCAGGCGACGCACGGCTGAGGGGTGCGGCCGACCCGGGCGAAGGCCTCCGCTCCGCTGGTCGTGGCCGGAGCAGGCGGGAGCTGGCGGGGGTCCACGTTCAAGATCCGCAGCGCGCTGCTGACGTCCATCGCTGCTCCGTTCTGCTCGCCCCCTGGCTGCTGTGGTCGGCGAGCAGTCATAGTATCGAACACATGAACGACTCCAGCACTCCGACACGCCTCGACATGCTGCGCTTCCTCGAGCGTGTGCAGGTCGGAGACCTGGACCGCACTCGCCGCTGGATCGCCGCCGAGGAACGCCGCGAGACAGAGCGCCAACGTGGCGCGCAGGCCCAGGCGCCGGCCCCGGACTGGCTGATCGAGATGGGCCTGGGCGGGCGTGACCCCGTCTACGTCCACGTCGGCGGCTGCCACATGGCAGGCAAACGATCTCGCGGCGTGGAGCGGGACCAGGCGTTGCGGGCCGTGACCGAGGGCGTCGACGCCTGCCCCCACTGCCGTCCCGACACCGAGCTCGGCATTCTGGAGTAGGCCAGCAGGCGGCCACGGCCTGGTCGCCGCAGGCTGGCGGCGTGGAGTATCCCGTGGCTGTCGCGCTTGCCGAGGCCGTCCCGACGCTGCCCAAAGGACCAGGCTGGTGGTACGAGATCAAGTTCGACGGCCACCGCACCGTCATGTGGCGTGACGCCGAGACCGTTCGGCTACAGGCCCGGTCCGGCCGGACGGTCACTTCAGCGTGGATGGATCTGGCCGTGGCCGGCATGCGCGCGTTGCGCCCTGGCACGGTCCTCGACGGCGAGGCAGTGATCTACAACGAGAACCGCATCGACTTCAGCGCTGCGCAGTCCCGCGCGAACTCAGGCCCCGTCCGAGCGCGGGAGCTCGCTGCGCTCCTCCCTGCCTCCTACGCCGTGTTCGATGTCCTCGCCCACGACGGGCAGGACGTTCGCGGGCATCCCTACACCGAACGCCGCGCCCTGCTGCTTGATCTGCTTCACGATGTACCGCCCCCGATCCAAGCCGTCCCGGCCACCGACGATCCCGAGGTCGCGCAGCTTTGGTACGACACGCTCCGGGACCAGGGGATCGAGGGAGTCGTGTGCAAGCGGGCTTCTTCCCCGTACCGGGCAGGGCACATCTGGCGTGTTAACTGCACCAGCCGCTCCGATCGGGGCGGCTGATCGCCGTCTAAAGGAAACTCCTGTTGTTAGACCTGCGTCACGAGTTGATCGAAGGCCGGGCAGATGTACCCCGTGTCGGTTCGGTCATCGAGCTGGAGACGATTCCCTGGTACGCCGCTGCCGACGCCAAGGGCACTGTCATTGCCCCCGTCGTGCCGTACCTCCGCAGCCTGATCCTGGACGACAACCGTCCGGCAACCGCCAAGAGCTATGCCCATGACCTCCTTCGCTGGCACCGGCTGCTGTGGTTCCTGGGCATCGACTGGGACCGGGCGACCGAGGCCGAATCATCCGCCCTCGTCGGCTGGCTCCGCGTCGCCCCGAACCCCCAGCGTCACCGCCGAAGCGCCAATGCGCCGCAGCCGGGCTCGGTCAACCCGCGCACCGGCAAGCCCTACCTCAAGGCCGGGTACGCACCTTCCACGATCAACCACTGTCTGACCGTGATCAGCGGCTTCTACGCCTACCACCGGCACTACAACCGCGGTCCGCTTCTCAACCCGGTACCGGAGTCCCGGGCACAGCGCCGGGCTCTGGCCCACCGGGCTCCGGACGGAGAGGTCCCGCAGTTCCGGCGGGCCCGGCTCCGACAGCGGGTCCGCAAGTCCGATCCCCGCTCGATTCCTGACGGGATGTGGGACGAGTTCTTCGCGGCTCTGACCTGCGACCGGGACCGGGCGGCCGTTCTGCTCTACGTCTCCAGCGGATCGCGGGCGAGCGAGCTCCTCGGCGTCACGCCCGGGGACATCAACTGGGCCAAGCAGCTGATCCGGGTCGTCACCAAGGGCACAGATGACCGCGAACCCGTCCCGGTCAGCCCGCAGGCCCTGACGGTCCTGGCGGCCTACCTCGACCACATCGGGCTGCCGCAGGCCGGCGAGCCGGTCTTTCGCACCCGCCGGGCCCCGGACCGGCCGCTGACCTACTGGGCGATGCGCCGGGTGATCCAGCGGGTCAACGACAGGCTTCGCACGAACTGGACGCTGCACGATCTGCGGCATACCGCCGCAACCCGGATGGCGAACGATCCGAACCTGACACTCTCTCAGGTCCGCGCGATCCTGCGGCACACCGATCTGGCGACCACTGGCGACTACCTGAACACCCGGGTCGAGGACCTCTTCGACGCCCTTCAGCAGCACTACAGCCGGCCGCGCGTCGAGCGGACCATCGCACCCGGCTACGACCCCGACGACTTCAAGGCGGTATTCGGTGGTTAACCGCACCACGGTCGAGACCTACACGGCCCGCAACCGGCGGCCACGGCCCCGCGACAGCAGCCGCGAGGCGAGGCGGCCCGGGTTCCAGGGGGCCACCCTTGAGCCGGCACCGGCTCCGCGCCCCAAGCATCCGCCAGCCCCGTTCGGCAATCTGACCACGGCATCGGTCGAGGATCTGTGCGGCCTGGCCGCACAGATCCTGCGAGGGAAGACGAACTCGGTCGCAGAGAAGCGCAGCCGCGGGATCCGGAGGCTCCTCGGCCACCTGGCGACGCTGCCCGGCGATACTTGGCAGGAGCGTTGGGAGGGCAGCGGCTTCAACGACGAGAACGCTCCGTCGGTGACCGTCCTGGCCAGGCCGGAGGTCTGCTACGACAGATCCAACCTGATCTCCGCACTGAAGATGGCGTTCGGCATGAGGGTCATCCAGCCGTCGCTGTCCGGGTTCAGAGCGAACAAGTTCCCGGACTACCCGGAGCCGTTCCGCAAGCTCCAGCGCGACCCTCAACTCGATGAGCTCTTCCGCGCGATCGACTCCCACCCGGGGTGGAAACCCACGAACCGGCTGCGGGCGAAGTTCGACATCGTCTGCGCACTGACCACCCAGGGCATCCCCCTGGCCGACCTCACACCGTCCGCGCTCCTGCACTACGCGATGGAGGTCAAGAGGCTGCGGGTCATTCACGGCGGCAGCAGCAGTAACTCCGGACTCGGCGGTTACGCCGCCTGGGAGGTGCTGAACAGCACCGGTCACTTCCCGCAGAGCACCCCGCCGATCCTGCGCATGATCGTCTACAACGGGCAGAAGACCGTCGAAGAACTCGTCGACAGCTACCTTGTCAAGAACGCCGGTGTCCGTCAGCTCCTGATCGACTACCTCACCCGGCGTCGGGCGGACACCGACTACATCACCCTCCAGGCCCTGGCCCGCAATCTCGCCAACCTGTTCTGGGTGAGCATCGAGCAGATCAGTCCCGGCCAGAAGGACCTCGTGCTCAGCCCAGAGGTCTACGACCAGTGGCGCACGGACCTTCAGCACTGGACGAACGACAAGACGAAGGTCCGCAAGCACTTCGAGACGATCCTGCTGACCGTCCGTGCCTTCTACGTCGACCTCCACAGCTGGGCCATCGCCGAGCCCGAGAAGTGGGCCCACTGGGTTGCTCCCTGCCCGGTCCTGCCGCGCGATCTCAAGGGCTTCGGCAAGCGCCAGCGCGAGAACAACCGGAACATGGCCGACCGCACGCGGATCCGTCAGCCCCTGCTGCCCACGCTTGTCCAGCATGTCGAGTCACGGCACGAGCACCTCGCCGCCCTGCTCGAAGCCGGCCGCAAGGTTCCGCTGGGCGAAGCGTTCACCCTGGGCGGGCTCCGCTACAACCGCACCGACTCCCTCGCGGACCGGCGCCGGGCCAGGCTCCTGGACGAACCGGCCGTCAGGGTCGTCGACCACGCCACGGGCGGGACGACCGACGTGACCGTGGCCGAGGACATCGCCTTCTGGGAGTGGGCGATCGTCGAGCTCCTGCGGCACAGCGGCATCAGGGTGGAAGAGTTGACCGAGCTGACCCACCTCGGTATCCGCCAATACCAGCGGCCGAACGGCGAGGTCATCGCCCTGCTGGTGGTCGCACCCTCCAAGAGCGACCGCGAACGCGTGATCCCGATGTCCGCCGAGCTCTTCCACGTCATCGCGCGGATCGTCCGCCGCCAGACCCCCGACGGGAAGCCGATTCCGCTGGTCAGCCGCTACGACCCACACGAAAAGACCTGGTCAGAGCCCATGCCTTTCCTGCTTCAGCGCAAGATCGGCACCATCCGGGGCGTCATGGCCGCCGGCACTGCCCTCAAGATGCTCCGCCGCACCTGCGTGAGGATCGCCGAGACGAACTCGGCATTCGCCGGGATGACGTTCACCCCGCACGACTTCCGCCGGCTCTTCGCCACGGAGATCGTCAACGGCGGCCTGCCCATCCACATCGGCGCCGCCCTGCTCGGACACCTGAATCTCCAGACGACCCAGGGCTACGTCGCCGTCTTCGCCGAGGACGTCGTCGCCTCCTACCAGCAGTTCCTCAACCACCGCCGGACACAGAGGCCCAACGGCGAATACGCCGACGTCACCCCTCAGGAGTGGGCAGAGTTCGAGGAGCACTTCGACAAGCGCAAGGTCGAACTCGGCAACTGCGCTCGCCCCTACGGATCTTCCTGCCAGCACGAACACGCCTGCATCCGCTGCCCGATGCTCCAGGTCAACCCGAAGATGCTGCCCAGGCTCGCGGAGATCGAGAAGGACCTGATTCTCCGCCGCAAGCGGGCCGAGGAAGAACAGTGGCTCGGCGAGATCGAAGGCATCGACATGACCTTGACCTTCGTCCGCACCAAGCAAGCAGACGCCGCGCGACTCGCCCAACGCACACCCGTCGCCCTCGGCATCCCGACCCGCCGTCCCCGGCCCGACTGAGCCTCTGACACTCGGAGATCCGGACGAATCCCGAGCCGATACCCGGTGTCTTTCTGCCCTGGCGGAGAGCGGATGGCCCCGGCGAGGATGCCAGCCGTGGCCACTGACCAAAACCTCAACCTCACTCCTCTCTGCCCGGCGCACTCGGCACCCGTCTTCGGCGCTGGTGCCGCGATCGGAGTGCTGGGCGGGATGATCGGCCTGGGCGGCGCGGACGGGCCAGGGTCAGTCCCACCAGAATTCCCAGCAGTGCGTGTCGATGAGTCGCTCGGCGTATGCCGCCAGGGTCTGAGGACGAGGGCCCTGCCAGATGCTGTCGGGACAAAAGGCGAAGTGTTCGGCCGCGACCAGCAGAGCATCGTCCCTGCTGGTCGGGGGCATTGCGACGCTCAGGTGGAGCGTGTCAGAACCAACTGCGACCACGCATGCACCGAAGCGTCGTTCCCAGTCGCTCACCACGGCGGAGAACGTGGCGGTGTCGTTGTCCCAGTTGGCGGGTCCGTCCCAGCCGACGAGGGCAAGGGCCTCGGCGCCGGAAGGCGCGGCGACCAGGCCCAGACGTGACTGCGGCCGCCTCAGGACGAAGTGTTCTGCGTACTCAGCAGCCAGCCGGCCGGGATCCGCCGTGGCTTCACGGCCGGGTGCCAGGCCCGGCCAGGTCTGACCAAAGGGGGCCGTGACGGCCAGCCGCTTATCGGGCGACAGCATGTCGTCGTCCTCGTCGATCGCGGTATACGCCGCCCACCACTTCGCGAGCAGATCGGCCGGGTCATGGTCGCCGGGTGATGACATCTGCTCGGGGAAGAGTTCGCCGACGCCCCAGGGCCGGAAGTCGCTGTCCTCGGGGTCGCGCGAGTCGAGAAGCAGGGGCCACACCCCTGAGCGGGGATGCTCGTCGCGGATCCGCTTCCACAACTCTGCAGATACGGCGCCGTCACTCAGCCATAGGGCCTGGACGCCTCCGTCACCTTCATCGGACGTGATCAACCGTCCAGGCGGGAGGTGGACAGCAATGGTCGACAGCAGCTCAGGGTTCACGGGCGGATGCTAGCCGTGGGCTCTGACATGCTCGTGATTGCCTGCCTAACCCTGCCCTCACACGATCAACTCGCCTTGACTTAGTGCAGAGAAGGCAGAAGGTGAGGCACTCGGACACGGTCGACGCGGACGTGGTCGGGTACGTGGGGCCGGCGGCCCGGCCGCACCGGGTAGCGGTGCGGCTGCCGGATGGGAGCAGGGTCCTGTCGCAGGCGTTGACGGCGCCCATCGCGGCGGAAGTGGCACGCCACGTCGCGAAGGCCGGGCCGGGCCGCAGGGCCCGCACCTCTGGCGGCGAGTCGTACGTGACGACGTCGCATGGTCTGGTGGTTGAGGTGCTGGCAGGTACAACCCGTCATGCGGTGGTGACCGTGACGCGCGTCCGATAGCTGCGAACCGCGCCCAACTCACATGCGCTCACGTTGCGGCGATGGTGCGCAGGCGGTGCGGGTGCGGGGGAGTGCGCACCACCGGATGGGATGGCACGACAGCGTGCGCACAGACGGCAGAGTGAGCGACATCTGAGGCGCACCGCTCGGTGGGGGTGCGCTGCATCGTGCACAACTCATCGCACCGGTGCGCGCCTGATGCGCACCGGTGCGTCGCCGACTGTGGTGCGGTGCGCGTGGTGCGCATGGTGCGCGGCCATCGCCGTCGCTGAACAGGCCCTGGGCGGTGTGGCATCGGCCACGGACGAACCCTGCGGTCAAGGGGTGGTCAAGGGGCGAAAGGACACCGCGGGCCGGGATGAGCAGACCGCGGTCAAGGGGTGATCGCGCAGGGTGGCGCCCGTCCCGCGCGCGTCAGGTGCGCGCGGGACGGACGAATAGCCGCCCCGTCCCGGCCTGGCCGGGAGGAACGAGGAGCCCGTGCCCGCACCCGCGCCCGCACCGACCCCCGCCGCCCGGTCCGTGTCGCCCGCGTACTGCGCGCAGCGCTGGGCAAGCCCTGGTGAGCTCCTGCCGCCGGCGCTTCCGGTCCCCCTGCCGAAGCCACTTCCGTGCCCGACGTCCGCGCACCCTGCATTTCCCCTGTTCACCACCGCTTTCCGGGGGCCGTACCGGATTGTCACAACCCTCTTCTCTCCCCTTGCACTTGAGTTGGTTGTCGGTGGTGGAGGAGATCATCGGGTTCGGGGGGCCGGATCCCTCCACGGCCGGGGGCCGGCGCCCGGCCGGTGGCCGGACGCGATCGATGGGAGGGCGGGAGTGATGGCGGGCAAGCGCAAGGCGAACGAGGCGGGATCGTCGAACGGGCTGCGCGGCGACGTGCTGTGCGTGCTCGGGGTGCTCAAGGTCGCGACCGCCGACCAGATACAGCGGCTGGCCTCGCCGCACCTGACCTACCGGCACACCCTGAAGAAGACGGCGGCCCTGCGGAAGGAAGCACGCACCGCCTCCCACCGTGGTGCGGCGAACGACCTGCGGCGCCATGGCCTGGCCGTCGACGGCGGCCGGACCCGGGGCGGTGAAGAGGTCCGGCTGCTCACCAAGGACGGGCTGGCCGCCGCCGCGATCGACCT
The DNA here is from genome assembly GCF_020616555.1 of Streptomyces longhuiensis. Classification (NCBI taxonomy): domain Bacteria; kingdom Bacillati; phylum Actinomycetota; class Actinomycetes; order Kitasatosporales; family Streptomycetaceae; genus Streptomyces; species Streptomyces longhuiensis. The sequence goes on from NZ_CP085174.1 coordinate 192,477, forward strand.
GGACCGCGAGCCGGAGGAGATGGGCGGCATGCCCAAGAGCGCCGGCCGCTCCGGGGCCTCGCACCCCATGACGGTGAACGAGACGGTCATCGCGCTGATCCGCCCGAAGCCCGACCTCGACCTGGTCGCGGGGGAGCCGGCCGCAGCGGTCGCCGCCGCGAACGCCGCCGTCGACGCACCCAAGGGGATCGGCGCCATCACCTCCTACGCCACCGAGGTCGCGCTCCCGGTGAAGGGCACCTGGAAGAACCCCGCGATCGGCAGCGCCCGCGCCGACGTCGTCGTGACCGCCCCGGACGACGATGTGCCGCTGCTGCTCATCGAGGTCGACAACTGCACCGAGGAAGCCGTCCTCATCGCCGCGAAGTTCGACAAGTACGCCCGGTTCTTCCAGCGGAAGGAGAAGGACACCGACGGCGTCGAGAAACCGATGTGGCGCACCCGCTGGTCCGCACCCGCCTGGGAGGGATACGAGCGTGTGCACCCGCCGGTCCTGCTCGTCTTCCACCAGGTCGGCAAGCGCTCCGCGAAGAGCCAGATGGAGAGGGTCGCCGACCTCACCCGCCACCACTGGCAGGGCCGGTGGCATAGCGGGAGCGGCTTCCACTCCTACGACGGCTGCATCCCCATCGTGGCGACCACGCTGGAGCTGCTGCGCGAGCACGGACCGGCCGGGCCCGCGTTCTGGCGCTTCGGCCGCAAGGAGCGACAGCCGCTGCTGGACGCGATCGGCAACCCCCGCCGGGACGCCGCACTCGCCCGCAGCCGCCAAGCCGCCCAGGAAGAGCAACAGCGCCGCGCGGAGCGGGAAGCCGCGGAGCGGGAGGCACAGCGGCCGGTGTGCGTGGACTGCGGGCGGAAGTTCACCGACGACCGGTTGGAGGCAACCGACTTCCGGAACTGGCAAAACCCCGAGTCGCACCCGCACCTGTGCGAGGACTGCCAGAGCCGGGCCGTCGCAATCGAGCAGCAGGCCGAAGCCGACGAACGCGACCGGCAGGAGCAGGAGCACCTGCGCCAGGAGCAGGAAGCCGAGCAGGCAGCGCACAAGGCCGGCGGCTGGCTCTCCCGCTTCCGCACCTGACCCCGGCAAGCTGTGGTGACCGGCCAGGAGGCAAGCCCAGGGAGGCCCTGGGCAAGCCCGCGTTGTCGGTGGCGACTGGAACGCTTGACGGATGAACGGCGATGAGCAGACCAGACCTACGCCACGCTCATCGGCGGGCCGCTGGACGGGCTGCTCCTGGACGTCACCATTAGTGCCCGGAGGAGATCGACGGCGGGGTCGCCCGAGCTCGGGCGGTGGCCCGGCGGCCGCGCGCTGTACGACCCGCGCCCGGAAGAACTGCGCGCACCCGGCCCTCTCACCCGAGGACCGGGCCCGGAGCGCGTGCCCGGTCGTCAGCGAGCGCTGCGGTCGATCAGGGGACCACGCCTCCAGAAGACGCCCGTGGAGTCCTCGTCACGGGCCATCCACACCATGCGGGGACCACCGTTGTCGGCGGCTTCGGCGATGCGCTCCACCAGCGTCGTGCAGAGGTCTGCGGCTTCGTCCTCCTCGATGTCGTCGGTCGGGAACCCGGCCCGTACGTCCTGGCGTGCTTCCTGCCCGCCGTGGAGAGCGATGGTCAGGAACTCGGGCTGCTTCACGTCCCACCACACCTGCTCGATGGTGTCGGCCCGCACCATGCGCACGCCCAGGGCATCGCTGTGCAGTTCCACCCACACGTCCGTGACGGTCATCAGCCCTGCCCTCCAACGCGTCGGGGCTCCATGCCGATCGCGTAGGCGACGTCCTCGGACAGGCTCTCGTACGGCAGGCCGGCCTTCTCCACGATCCCGGCCAGCACTCCAGGTTCGGCGTAGTAGGTGCAGTCGGTCAGCCCGGCCTCCAGGCGAGCCAGGCGGCGCAGGAAGCGTTCCATATCGACGGGGCCGCCGCCGCGCATTGCTTTCCACGAGTGCGCGTACCGGTTCGCCCAGTCCTGCAGATGGCTCGCCTCACCGTCGAACAGGCCGCCTGCGTCCCGCTGCCCACGACGGGAGCCGACGCTCATCGGCCGGAGCCGGTGGTGCCGGGCGGTGGAGGGCCGCCTGTAGACCCAGAGCTCCGCGCCGCTACCGCCGGAGTCGACCACCACCGACCCGGGCAGCAGGTCCCACGTCTCCTCGATGACGGTCGCGGCCTTGTCGATGTCGCTCGCCGGTCGGCCGGGCACGAGCTGCACGTGCCCGACCCAGCCGTCGTCATGCTCCAGTACATCGAGCACCGCCCCCGGCAGCGGCCCGTCAGGGGAGGCGATCTCGCGGTCCCAGAGCTCCTGCGCGTCCTTGCCTCGCTGGAGGAACTGCCCCCGCCTGCGCTGCTGTTCGTGGTCCGTCATCGGTCCCTCTTCCCGTAGATCGGCCCTGCACCTTCCGTTGTACCGACCGCGCCGCACAGATGGATGGCGTAGGGATTTTTGGGCCACGGAGTTGTCCACAGTTCGCAGCTCAGGGCCCGCATCTCGCCGCGCTCTATCCACAGGTCAACGGCTTTACGGTTCGTGTCCACTTCCGGGTGTGAGGTGCCGGGACGCAGATCGAAAGGGCACGGCCGATGACACAGACGAAGTTCGACAAGCAGGTGGAAGAGACCGCCGAATCCCTCGCGTTCGGGATCGGCCGGGTCCTGGGCGGCCGGGACCTGGACGGCGTGAAGCGGACCGACGCCACCTTCTGGCGGCCGGGCACCCGCGTCTTGCCGAAGGTGGAGGGTCGTGTGCCCCGCCGCTCCTACAAGGCAGGGTGGCGGCGCCTTTCCTTCCGCGTCGCGCTGGGGGCCGGTGTCGCGGAGAGCGGCTACCTGGCCACCCGGGACCTGGACGTCACCGTGCAGACCGCCCAGGACCTCTGGGAGAACCGGGACCAGGTCCTCGCGACGCTGGAGCCCGGCGGGATCGGTACGGCCTCCGTCCTCACCGTCGGCAGCGTGGCGTACATGGTGCTGACCCGCGAGCGCCGGGAGCTGATGCGCGAGTGGGTCGTCCCGCTGCACGAAGCGATCGTCGGACCGCTGGGCTACGCGGAGCAGACCGACCCGCGCCGCTACCTCCACATCCCGAAGAACTTCTCCGACGACGACGCGGAGATACGCGTCGACCTGCCCAGGACCCTGAAGTTCTCACGCGACCAGATCGCCGACCTCATCACCCAGAAGCTCGCCCTGGAGGGCGTGACGTTCTCCTGGAACGTCGCCGGGCGCGACACCCATCTGCTGATGAAGAAGACCCGCAAGCCCCCGGCCAAGGCCCTCTTCAAAGAACTCAAGATGCGGGAAATGGTGGCCAAGGCCCCGGAGTCCGCACCGGTCATCGGGATCGGTTCCGCGGGCCGGGTTGTCTCCGTCGACCTGGACGCCGAATCCCCGCACATCCTGGTCAACGCCTCCACCGGCGGCGGCAAGTCGGTGACCCTGCGCTGCATCGCCTGCCAGATGCTCCACCACGGCTCGCGGGTGTTCGTCCTCGACACCAAGCGGATCTCCCACCCGTGGGCGAACGGCCTTCCCGGCGTCACCTACTGCCGCGACACCGCCGACATCCACGACGCCCTGGTCGAACTCGGCATGGAAGGCCGGCGCCGGGTGCACGTCGCCGACGAACTCGGCATCGACACCGACCCGAACGCGATTGGCCCGCGGCTGCTGATCCTCCTCGAAGAGGTCAACGCCACGATGAAGCAGTTGGCCCGCTACTGGGAAAAGACCCGCGAGTCCGGTGACCCGAAGGTCTCCCCGGCCGTCGACGCGCTCAACGAGATCCTCTACATGGGCCGCCAGGTCCGCATGCACGTGCTCTTGGTCGCCCAGTCCGCGACGGCCCGCGCCCTCGGGGGCCCGGAAATCCGCGAGCAGTTCGCGACCCGCATCATGGCCCGCTACAGCATGAACGCCTGGCGCATGCTCGCCCCGGAGATCCAGCCGGCACCGAAGTCCACGAAGCACCCGGGGCGCGCCCAGGTCGTCATGGGCGGCACTGCCCGCGAGACCCAGGTGCTGTTCTTCACCGACGCCGAAGCCCGGGAGTGGGCCAGCCCCGGCGCGGCCGTCACCAGCCCGAAGCGCGCAGCCGTCCCGGCGCAGCCCGGCCCGGTACAGGTGCAGAAGCTGCCTACTGACTTCCTCACCGGCGCCCACCGCATCACGCCCCCGGCAGCCGACCCGGCGGGCGACGGCGCGGTCAGCGCCACCACGGCGACGTCGCCGGCGAACCCGGCCCCGGCCGACGACGACCAGGCGGTGGGGCTGCGCGAGGCCCACGAACACCACCTGCCGGACGTCACCCTCGCTGCCCTGCGCTACGCCCGCGCCAACGACCCGGCCTTCCCCGGCTCAGTCGACAAGCGCGGCGCCGAACTCCTCTACCGCGTCGGCGACCTCAAGCAGTGGGCCCGCAACCGACCCCGCGCCGCCGCCGGCACCACCGACCACTGAGCTCGCCTCCAGTACGGCGACCGCCTCGGTCACTCGTCTGTGCCGTCGCCGACTGCTGAGATGACTGATCCGAAATACGGGCGAGGCGACCTGCGGTGCAGCAAGTAGCCGAGACGCGTTTTGGGCAGGTCGTCCCCGCAGATACATGGAGGATTCTCAATGCGCTCGATCTGGCGCGGCAAGCAGTAGCAGACTGGTCGGATGCTGCTCACTCAGGTGCGAAGTCGCCTCTTTCGTAACATCGTTGACAGCGGCGACGTCGCCATCGCGCCCGATGTCACGGCACTGGTCGGGAAGAACGAGAGCGGGAAGACATCGCTGCTCTCGTCGATCTACCGCTTCAACCCCGTGTACGGGGAATCCTTCAACATCAACAGGGACTACCCGCGCTGGCGGAAGGTCCCTGACACGCGTTCGGGCGCGATCGCCGACGCTCAGCCGATCACCTGCACCTTCAAGCTCGACGACTCTGACCTGGAGGCCGTCGCTGCCGAACTTGGACCCGGTGTGCTCACCGCCACCGCGTACACCCGATCTGTCTTGTACAACGGGACGGACGAGGTCGATCTGGTCGTCGACGAGGCCGCTGCGCTGGAGAACCTGTACGAGGACGAGGAGACCCCCGAGGCTCTCCGAAGCGCTCTCGGAGCAAAGAGCCTTGCTGAAGCCCTCGAAGCCGCCATTGGTCCGGAATACGCCGCCGACCTGGAGCTCGCGGCGGACACGGGATACACCAGGGACGACATCAACCTGTTCGTCCAGGCCGCACGCCAGCGCCTGGGCGACGTCGACAGTGCCTGGCAGCGAGCGGCACGCATTGTGCGTGCGCGCGAGCCGAAGTTCTTCTACTTCAGCTCCTACGAAACTTTGCCCGGCCGGATAGCGCTCAGCGATCTCGGAGGCCAAGAAGAGGAGCCCGGCGCCTCCGAGATCCAGACGGCCAAGGCATTGCTCGCCCTCGCAGGCACGACGGCGACCGCTCTGTCAGCGGAGGACTTCGAGGACCGCAAGGCCGAACTCGAAGCAGTGAGTAACGATCTCACGCGTCAGGTCTTTACCTACTGGAACCAGAATCCCGACCTCTCTGTCGTGATCGACCTGGACAAGACCACCGTCCAGGCCCCGAACGGTCAGCAGGCGGTCGCCAGCCATCTCGACATCCGCGTGCGCGACACCCGCCACGAGTTCACCAACAACTTCTCCGCCCGCTCCAGCGGTTTCCAGTGGTTCTTCAGCTTCCTCGCGGCCTTCTCCGCCTTCGAGGACTACTCCCACGGGGTCGTCGTCCTCCTTGACGAGCCTGGACTCAGCCTCCACGGCCGCGCCCAGGCGGACTTCCTGCGCTTCATCAACGAACGCCTCGCGCCGACCGCGCAGGTCATCTACACAACCCACTCTCCCTTTATGGTCGAAACGGCTCGTCTCGACCGTGTGCGGATCGTTGAGGACCGCGGAGTCGAGTTCGGCTCCCTCGTCACCGACGAGGTCCTTGGCGTCACCGATGACTCCCTCTTTCCGCTGCAGGCCGCCCTCGGCTACGACATCGCCCAGAACCTCTTTGTCGGCCCCGACAACCTCCTGGTCGAAGGCACCAGCGACTTCACCTACCTCACCCTCATCAGCGACCTGTTGAAAGACGCCGACCGAACCCATCTCGACGAGCGCTGGCGCATCCTGCCTGCTGGCGGCGCCACGAACATCCCCGCCTTCGTCGCCCTCATCGGCAAGAACCTCGACGCAACCGTCCTCATCGATGGCAGCCCCGCAGGCGTCACTAAGATCAAGAACCTCACGGGCAAGGGCCTGCTGGCTCCCGCGCGACTCCTGATCGTCGACACCTACAGCGGCATCGGGGAGAGCGACATCGAGGATCTGTTTGCCCCGGAGGACTACCTCAGGCTCTACAACGCCGCCTTCGGAAGCACCCTCCAGGTCAGCGACCTCAACGGAAGCGATCGGATCATCGCCCGCATCGCCCGGGCCACCAGGACCCAGTTCAAGGAGCACGGCCGCCCCTCGGACGCCCTCCTCCGGAACCGGGACACCCTTCTGCCGGAACTCTCCGAGATCACCTTGAGCCGCTTCGAGCAGCTCTTCACCGACATCAACAGCACCCTCCGCTGAGCCCACGAGGGGCGGGCCACCGGTTGCTGCCCCGCCCCTCGTGCCCTCGCCTATGCTGCCCAGTCGAGTCCGAGGGCGGCCAGTACCTGGAGTTTGTGGGCGGTGAGTTTGGCGCGCCTGGTCTTGCTGTTGGACAGGAATACTCCGAGCTTGACCTCCGTCCCGTCCGGCAACGCCTCTACGTGAGCCCTGGGGACCTTCACAGAGCCCTCGCGGGCCTTGTACTGCGCCAAGGCCGCAACACCCCGCTCGAAGGCGCTAACGGGTGCCGTGAACGGCTTCGCGGGCGCCGCCGGCTCCGGAACGTGGGGGACGACGCCGACGGCCTCCAGGCGTTCACGCTGTCCGTCCGATAGCGCCGCCCAGACTTCGGGCTTGCGCTGCTTGGCCAGCCACTTCCCGATGTCCATCCCGTGCACGGTGACGCCCGGCTCGACGTACGCCAGGATCGTCTCCTCAGCGAGCATCTCCCGGACCACGGCGTAGTGCCGTTGCCAGGCGGCTGGCCATGGTGGGTTCCAGTCCGCGTCGATCTCCCGCAGCGCGGCCTCCCACTCCGGCCTGTCGGCGAGCGCTCCGGGGCGGCGCAGGTTGGACAGCCACTGCCCCACCGGCTTGTCCAGCGCCGATGCGGTGCGGGGCGCGCAGAGTGTCCAGTGCTCCTCGTAGTACGCGCGGGCCGCCGCCAGGTTCTCCTGGAAGCGTTCGTCGGCCGGAGACCAGACCATGCCCAGTTTCTCGAGCCGCTGGGCGCGCTGGCCGGTCATCTGCCCCGCCCCGTATGCCCGTCGCTGTTCCGCGACCCACTGCCCAAGGGGGTAGGCGCCCTCTTTGTGTCCGTACGGAACCCTGGCGTGAAGCTCACGGTCGGTGAACTTTTTGAGGGACGCCCAGCCGCGCGCCCAGTCCTGCTTCTCCGTGTCGATCACGTTGAAGGACACCCAGTCAGCGACCATCACGGGGTCACGCGGAGCGGCAAAACGGAGCAGCAGACGGGATTCGTCCTCGCCTTCCTCGGGCGGTGGACCGATGTACTCGGACGGCTGCGCGACGTCCTTCTGCGGCTCCTGTGGAATGGCCAGCAACTCGATTGCTTCTTCATCGTGAGCGCGCAGGCCTTCCAGTACCTTCACCAAAGGCCGGTACGACCCGGAGGTGAACATGTCTTCCGGCTTTTCTCCGGGCTGGAGGAACACCGGCACGATCAGAGAGGCGACTTTGCCTTGTCCGGGCTTTTGCCGCAGGGCCCGGCCGATGGCTTGGACGATGTCGTGCGGAGCGCCCTTGGGGTCCAGGAGGGCGACGCTGTCCACGGCGCGGATGTCGACGCCCTCGCCCAGGACACGACAGTTCGACAGGACGGCCCGCAGCGCGGTGGACCCGAAGCCGCCCAGGACTCCCCGCCGGCGCTCGGGGACGTGCTCGCCGCACAGCCAGTCCGCCCAGACCTCCGACGGGTACGCCTCCGGCTGATCCACGTGCAACCGCTTAGCCACCCGCTCAAGGCCCTCCGCGTAAGCCTGCGCCTCTATGGTCCGGTGGTGGAAGGTGATGCACGTCTGGAGGTTGTGCTGCGCCATCGTGTGAAGCAACGCCGCCTGCAGCGCCCCGAGCCGCTGCCCGCGGACCTCCTCGGTGTGCCGCTCCTCACCCATCAGCCGCTCGGGCGTGACGACCGGGTCCTGAAGCTCCAGAACGATGATCTGATACCGCGCAAGCAGGCCGCGCGACACGGCCGACGCCAGGCTGAGCTTGTAGAGGACCGGCCCGAAGACCTTCTCGTCGTCCATGGAGGCCGCCATCTCACGCGGCAGCGGGTCACGTACCCCTTCGGCGACCTCGCGGTTCAGGCGCTCCTCCCAGATCCGCGGCGTCGCCGTCAGGTACAGCCGGCGGTGCGCCGGGATCTTCGTCTGATCATGAATATCCGCCCACGCCTTACCCATCGAGCCCGACGTCCGGTGCGCCTCATCGACCACCGCGAGGTCCATCGGGGCCAACTGCTGCCCGTAGACGCCCTCGAACGCCTCCGTGAGCACCCCCAGCGACGCGTAGGTGGCATAGATGGTCACAGGCCCGGCGCCGTGCCACAGCGCCAACTGAACGGGGTTCGTGGTGGAGCGCACCTTCATGCTCCACAGCTCCGGGTCGTCCTGGAGCGAACACACGGCAACCGCCGGCCCCTTGTGCCCGGCGTCGTGCCACGCCTTCACCGTCTGCGCCAGCAGATCCAGCGTCGGCACCAGCACGAGAATGCGCCCCTTGGGGACGATCCGCTTTGCCGACGCTGCGGCAATAATCGTCTTTCCCGTGCCACACGCGGCGTGCACCTGCCCGCGAAGACCGGTCCAGGGAACACCGCCCGGCGGGATATCGAAGCCGCGCACAATGGCGGCAACGGCTTCGATCTGGTGGTCACGTAGTTTTACGGCCATGCCCCGACTTCTCCTTTTAGCGGAATGTGGCGCGCAATCAGGAAGGGAATCCCGGTGCGAAGTGAGCGGTGCTGGAGGTGAGGTGCCTGGTCCCCAAACTCTACACAGCGACACCTCGTGATGCATCGCTTGCTTGCCAACTTCGCTCCCCAAGGTGAATGCATGTCTCAATCTCGCCCATCAACGGCCGATTGTCCTGTATGCTTGGAGGGTATTGGTGAACTCGTCGGGGCAGTTTGAGGGTGGGGGAGGGGTTCGGGTGGAGCGCAGCGGAGCCCGTCACTGCGGCGAGGCCGGCATCCCGTCAGGCCGACGATCTGTCACCTTCGTTGCAAGGGTGGTGGCTGGGAATCCCAAGCCTTACACAGGCTCGAGCGTGATGCACCCGGTCCTGCTGTCAGCTCGGGTAATCACGCTTGCGTGATTACCCGTCAATTCGCGCTTGCGCGGATTGACACTCTTTCAGAATTCCGCTTGCGGAATTCATTCCCGCGCTTGCGCGGGAATTT